>JANWXO010000150.1 GCA_025057295.1 Candidatus Binatia bacterium
GGAAACGGCTGTGCATGGCCGTTCATGTACAAGCCTTTGTCCATCGCCATGGTGCGAGTCGGCTGTCCCCGGCCAGGATAGATCGGATCACCACCCGGCCGGGCGAGGGGAACTCCTAAAGTAAAGACTTTGCCCTGTTTGACCGCCTGTACCCCTCGCAACACCTCCGCCCTGGTCAGAAAGTTGAGCGCGCCGATCTCGTCATCCGCTCCCCAACGCCCCCAATTCTTCGGGGCATCTTTGAGGAGCTCGGTCAACGTTTTCGCAGCCATGTTCCGTGTCCCTCCTCTACTTGTTCCAGCTCTCCGCTCTTCTTCCCTGATTAGAGCCACGCTGCCGGCTGCACCTCCACTTCCCATTCCCAAACACTGGCCCCCCAGCTCACACGGT
Organism: Candidatus Binatia bacterium; assembly: GCA_025057295.1. Taxonomy (GTDB): domain Bacteria; phylum Desulfobacterota; class Binatia; order Bin18; family Bin18; genus JANWXO01. Next base: position 391 of record JANWXO010000150.1, read on the forward strand.
TTCCCGGCATAAAGGACACCAGAGGCAATCGCAGACATCCCAGCTCGGGAGACAACAGGCGGGTGGGCGAAAGAGCCGCTGACGACTGCCCGCACCCCCACGTGCCCATTGCCGCACACGTAGCCCTCCTCCGTGTTGGCGGGCAACATAGGATCAATTTCACAAAGGGTCAAGGCATACGGGGAATTGCGCCTTGTGAGAGATGAAGGGTAGAGTATCCAGTCACCGCTCCACCAAGAAAGGAGTCTCCGCGTGAGCATCGCTGTGGTACTTGCCCTTGCCCTTCTCGGAGCGAGCTGCCAGAAAAGTGCAGACGACACCGCTCCTGTGGCCCGACAGCTCCCTCCCCCCTCGTCCCCTACCGTAGCTCGCCGCCTCCTCGAGCAACACGGGCTCCCCTACACCGACTCGGCCTTCGTCGAGCAAGCCCGTAACGGCAACACAAGCACAGTGGCATTATTCTTAGCGGCAGGCATGCCTGCCAACGCAAGCAATGAGTTTGGCCAAAGCGCTCTCACAGCAGCAGGATTCGCAGGGCACGCTGAGGTCATGCGTTTGCTGCTCCAGCACGGGGCGTCGATCGACGACCGACTCGGTCTTTCGCTGCTCCACCATGCTGCGAGCAAGGGACAGACAGAGATTGTCGCCATTCTCTTGGACAATGGGGTGGACGTGAACGCCCAGGATACGGTTGGCTATACCGCTCTGATGCGCGCAGCCGAAGCAGGGCAGGACGACACGGTCAAGCTGCTCATTGCCAAAGGGGCAGACGTGAACGCTCAAGAAATGCACGGCTATAGCAGTCTCATGTGGGCGGTGATCACAGGAAAACACACCACCGCGCGGGTATTGGCGGAGCATGGCGCGGATGTCAACGCACGTGAGAAAAAAGCCAACTGGACAGCCCTCATGATGGCAACTATCAAAGATGACGTGGAGATGGTCCGTGTGCTGTTAGAACAGGGAGCCGATCCTCGGCTCGCCGATACCGGCGGCACGACAGCACTGGGCCTCGCCCACCGGAGAAGAAACCCTGCACTCATTCAACTACTCGAGCGTGCGACAGCATCCTCATCGAGCTAATGTGGGAGGCCAGGCTCTCCACCGTTCGCCACCTCTCGCCTATCGCATCCTGTTCTGCTCCCACGCCTGGCTGCACGGTGGGGGATGCGTACGAAGTGGCCGCAGACAAAGGCCGATTGGCTGCACCACCGTCGCCATCGCCTCCTGGATCTCAGCCTTACATGCGTGGTGCTGCGCCCACAGCTCGATCTGAGGAGCGAAGGGAGAAGAGCTCGAGAAGGAAAGGTCAGCAGGGCATTCCGTGCTCACGTGCCCTGCCCTCCAGCCGGTTCTCTGCCAGAGGGCGAGAGCGCCATCGTGGGACTATTCTTCTTGGGTCACGCGCAAGACTTCAGCAACGGACGTCGTGCCCTCACGGACCTTGCGCCAGCCATCCTCCCGCAGGGTACGCATCTTCTGCTGCGTCACAGCGAAGTTGCGAATGACGTCAGCAGAAGAGCGCTGGAGAATTAACTGACGCACCCCTTCGTTTATCACCAGCAATTCAAAAATCCCGCTGCGGCCTCGGTATCCTGTCATCGCACACTGCTCACACCCTTGTGCCTCGTAGACCGCAACCGGGACTTGCGGGTGCGCATGAGCAGGACCTCCGTTGCTCGGGAGGACCACTCCTCCTTCCACCGGACGGCGGCATCGCGAGCAGAGGGTACGGACGAGTCGCTGGGCCATCACCCCCAGCAACGAGGAGGCGAGCAGATAGTCTTCCACGCCCATCTCGAGGAGGCGAGAGATCGCTCCGGCAGCATCATTGGTATGAAGGGTAGAAAACACAAGATGTCCAGTGAGTGCGGCTTGTACCGCAATCTCCGCTGTTTCAAAATCGCGGATCTCCCCTACCATGATCACATCGGGATCCTGCCGCACGATGGAGCGCAGACCATTGGCGAAGGTCAGGCCGATCTGGGGTTTGACATGGATCTGGTTGACGCCGTGTAACTGGTACTCAACCGGATCTTCAATCGTAATGATCTTTTTCTCCGGCGAATTAATTTTGTCCAACGCGCCGTATAGGGTGGTGGTCTTGCCACTGCCCGTAGGACCGGTCACCAGGATCATGCCATACGGCCGATTGATCAATCTCTCGAACGTCGCCAGGGTATCCTGGGGAAAGCCAAGGGCATCGAGGGTAACGGAAATACTCGAGCGATCCAAGATGCGCAGGACCACACTTTCACCGTAGAGGGTCGGGAGGGTCGAAACACGCAGGTCGATCTCACGACCGAGCATGCGCAACTTGATGCGACCATCCTGGGGCAGCCGCCGCTCGGCAATATTGAGCTTGGCCATCAACTTGACGCGGGAAATGAGCGCGGCCTGCAACTTCCGCGGGGGAGCATCTACATCATGGAGGACCCCGTCAATCCTATACCGTACGCGTAGCTCCTTCTCGAACGGCTCGATATGAATATCTGAAGCGCGTTGCTCGAGGGCCCGGGCAATCAACGCATTGACCAGGCGGATGACCGGAGCCTCGCTGGCGAGGTCACGTAGGTGTTCGACATCCTCCTGGTCCTCCTCGAGATACTCGACCTCTCCAACCTCTCCTCCCACGGCACGCTCTGCCGCTGGAGTTTCTGCATAAAAAGTACGAAGCGCGTCATGAATATCGCGTTCACGCGCAAGATAGGGGATCACCTGCAGTCCTGTAGCCTTTTGCAGGGCTTCAATGGCGTAGAAATCCCCCGGATCCGCCATCGCTACGGTGAGCTGCCCATCACGAATAGCCAGAGGACAGATACGAGCCTGGTAGAAAAAGCCCGGTTTAATATGCTCGATGGCAGGCAGCTCACGCGGAAAGTCCCGCGCGTTCAAGATCGGTGTGTGGTAATAGCTAGACTGCAGCAGCAGGAGATCATCTTCGGAAATAAACCCCAATTCAACCAAGAGGCGCTCCAGCGGTTCGCCACGTTCGCGCTGGATCTGTTGCACTTTGCGCAAGTCGTCAGTCGAAACCTTGCCACTCGCGAGGAGTATTTCTTCAAAGCGAGGCATGCACGCTCTTTCCCCTCTTGGTTCGCTGGTTTCTGCCTCCCTGCCCACGCGGCGTCGCCTACAATGAGGCAACACGAGTTAGGGGATCAAACGGCCGATTCGTTCCCACCGCACCCAGCGATCGCTGCCATCCCAGGACCAATAGATCAGAAATGCTTTGCCTTTGACCGCACCCCGGTCAACAAACCCCCAAAACCGTCCGTCGTGACTCTTGTCACGGTTATCTCCCATGACAAACAGTTTTCCCTCTGGCACCGTGACCGGGCCGAAATTATCTCGCGGACCAGGAATTTCCTGCGCACCATCAGCAAAGACCGCATGCGGGTCATCCACCTTCACCCCGTTCACGTACAACTGCTTATGGCGAATCTCGACCGTATCTCCCGGCAGCGCGACAACCCGTTTGATGAAATCTTTACTGGGATCCTTGGGATAGACGAAGACGATCACATCCCCCCGCTGCGGCTGTCCCCACTCGACGAGCGTTTTCTCGAACGGATAGGGGAGACGCAAGCCATAGATGAACTTATTGACTAAAATATGATCGCCGATCTGCAGCGTGGGCAGCATCGAGCCGGAGGGGATTTTGAACGCCTGTACGACGAAACTGCGAATGAAAAACGCCAAGAGCAGGGCGATGAGCAGGGCCTCGGCGTATTCGCGCACGACCGACTTTTTGGTCGCTTTCGCGTGCGTCGTGGCCGGGGTTTTGACACGTACGGGTTGATCGACCAGAGGGCTCGCGGCTTCCTCGACATTCGTCTTATTTCGCGACATAGTCTTTTCTGGCACGCTCTCAGGGGTGGTTACGCGCTGCGCACCCGGAGGAGGGCAAGAAACGCTTCCTGCGGGATCTCAACACGCCCTACCTGCTTCATCCGACGTTTCCCTTCCTTTTGCTTTTCTAGCAGTTTTCGCTTGCGCGTAATATCCCCTCCGTAGCACTTCGCCGTCACATTCTTACGCAGCGGCTTGACCGTTTCTCGGGCGATCACCCGTCCACCAATAGCCGCCTGGATCACTACCTCGAAGAGCTGACGGGGGATCAATTCTCGCATTTTTTGCACCAACTCCCGCCCTCGCATATATGCTTGGTCACGGTGCACGATCAGAGAGAGGGCATCTACCACTTCGCCGTTGATACGGATGTCAAGCTTGACCAGATCTGCAGGGCGGAAGTCTAAAAAATCGTAGTCGAAAGACGCATAACCGCGGCTGACCGACTTCAAGCGGTCATGGAAATCCACCACCACCTCATTGAGGGGTAATTCATACAACAGCACGGCTCGGTTGGCGCCGAGGTATTTGAGCTCACGTTGCACGCCGCGGCGTTCCTGGCAGAGCTGCAACACGTTGCCGAGGAACTCGGTTGGCACATGGATCGTGGCGAGAATAAATGGTTCCTCGATATGATCGATCTCTTGTGGCGGCGGTAACAAGGAGGGGTTCTCGACCCAGACCACCTCGCCGGAGAGTTTCACCGCGCGGTATTCGACAGTGGGAGTGGTCGTGATGAGTTCGAGCCCAAACTCTCGCTCGAGCCGTTCTTGAACAATTTCCATATGCAGGAGTCCAAGAAACCCACAGCGAAAGCCGAAGCCAAGAGCGAGGGAGGTTTCTTTTTCGTAGGTAAACGAGGCATCGTTCAGGCGGAGTTTTTCTACCGCATCGCGCAACGCATCATATTGGTTTGGTTCTACCGGATACAGGCCGCTAAAAACCATGGGTTTCACCGTCTTGAACCCTGGCAGCGGCGTACCAGTCGGACGGTCGGGATCAGTCACGGTGTCGCCGATCCTGGCCTCTGTGACCTCCCGAATGCCTGCCATGACAAACCCCACTTCGCCCGGTCCGAGTTCCTCCACCGGCATCGGACGGGGGGCAAACACACCGATGCGTGCGACCTCATAGATACGGCCACTCGACATTAGCTGAATGCGCCTGCCCTGACGGAGGACCCCCTCGAAGACACGCACCAGAATGACTGCCCCTTGGTAGGGGTCGAACCAGCTATCGAATAACAACGCCTTGAGCGGCGCCCGTGCATCTCCCCGGGGAGGAGGAAACACCCGAATAATTCCTTCGAGTACCTCAGGAATCCCCCACCCCTCCTTGGCGCTCACCAAAAGAGCGTCATTGCCATCCAACCCGATGACCTCCTCGATCTCTTTGCGTACCCGGTCGGGATCGGCGCTGGGCAAATCAATTTTATTAATGACCGGCAACAGCTCCAGATGATGGTCAAGGGCTAAGTAGGCATTGGCGAGCGTCTGTGCCTCGACCCCCTGGGTTGCGTCGACGACGAGAATGGCTCCTTCGCACGCCGACAGGCTACGCGAAACTTCGTAGGAGAAGTCGACATGTCCTGGGGTATCGATGAGATTGAGATAGTACTCTTCCCCGTTCTGCGCGCGATACCGCAAACGCACAGTCCGGGCTTTGATCGTAATCCCCCGCTCCTGCTCCAGGTCCATCGTATCCAAAAACTGCGCGCCCCGTTCCCGCTCACCGACCGCACCGGTGTACGAGAGCAACCTATCGGCGAGGGTCGACTTGCCATGGTCGATGTGCGCAATGATACTAAAATTACGGATGTGAGTGGTGTCCATGGTGGGTGCGGAAATATGCGACTGTCTGCTGTAAGCCATCAGCCAAAGCCACCTGAGGGCGCCACCCTAAAACCGCAGCGGCCCGGTCCCACGCGAGAACACTGCGCCGTTGCTCCCCTGGCTTTGCCGGACCGTGCACTTCAGGCACGGCTGGGTTGGTCAGTACCCGCAAGGCGTGAAAGAGCTGATTGACATCGGTTTCAATACCCGTCCCGATGTTGAGGGGACCGGTGTACGACGCCTCGAGCGCAGCGACATTTGCCCGTGCCACGTCGCTCACAAACACGTAATCGCGGGTCTGTTTACCGTCCCCGTTGATAATCGGTTGTCCCCCGGATAACAGCCGCAAGGTAAAAATGGCCACGACACCAGCTTCGCCGTGCGGGTCTTGCCGCGGACCGTAGACGTTAGCGTAGCGCAGCGCGATGTACGGGATGCCGTACTGAACCTGGTAAAAGTAGAGATAGTGCTCTCCTGCCCGTTTGCTCACTCCATACGGGCTGATCGGCCGTGTTGGATGATCTTCTGGGGCAGGAAATAGCTCCTGTTCCCCGTACACCGTCCCTCCCGAGGAAGCGAAGAGCACCTTCTTCATCCCCGCTTCCCGCGCCCCCTCGAGGAGATTGAGCAGACCGAGAATATTTACGCGCGCGTCAAACAGGGGGTCAGCAACCGAACGGCGGACATCCATCTGGGCGGCGTGGTGGTTCAGCACCTCGATCCTCTCCTCCACCATCAGTCGTCGCACAGCAACATCTTGAATGTCGGCGCGCACGAAATGGGCCCGTGGATGGACCTGTGCTTGTTTGCCCGTCGAGAGGTCGTCGACCACAAATACCTCATGACCGGCTTCAATGTAGGCGTCCACTACGTGTGAACCGATAAATCCCGCACCACCCGTGACCAAAATCCGCATAAAGCCTCTCCGCCGTTACTGCTTCTCCAGCTGGGCGCGAAAATAGGCGATGGTCTCCCTGAGTCCGTCTTCCAGGGTCACTTTGGGTTCCCAACCAAGGAGGCGACGGGCCAAGCTAATGTCGGGCTGCCGTACCTTCGGGTCATCGACCGGCAGCGGCTGAAAGGCGATCTTGCTCCGGCTGCCTGTCAAGGCAACGATCACGTGAGCGAACTCGAGCACTGACATCTCGTGCGGATTGCCAATGTTGACTGGCCCGTCATAGTCTGACTGGAGCAGGCGGACGATCCCCTCCACGAGATCAGAGACATAACAGAAACTGCGCGTCTGGCTGCCGTCACCATAGACGGTGAGATCCTCTCCACGCAAGGCTTGTGAGATAAAATTGGGCACCACTCGTCCATCGTTGAGTCGCATACGTGGGCCGTATGTATTAAAGATCCGTACGATGCGCGTCTCCACCTTATGGACCCGGTGATATGCCATCGTCATGGCCTCGGCAAAGCGCTTGGCTTCATCGTAGACCCCTCGCGGGCCGATAGGGTTGACATTTCCCCAGTAGTCCTCCCGCTGCGGGTGGACTAAGGGGTCACCGTAGACTTCAGAGGTCGAGGCGAGCAAGAAGCGAGCTTTCTTCTCTTTGGCCAGCCCCAACGCTTTATGAGTGCCCAGCGACCCAACTTTGAGAGTTTGAATGGGCAGTTCTAAGTAGTCAATCGGGCTCGCTGGAGAGGCGAAATGCAAAATCGCATCCAATGGGCCTTTCACGTAAATATAGTTGGTCACATCTTGCGGAATGAGAGAAAAGCGCGGATTGGAGAAAAGATGAGCGATATTATCGGCGTTCCCTGTGATGAAGTTAT
>JANWXO010000151.1 GCA_025057295.1 Candidatus Binatia bacterium
CTGGAGGCGATTGGTGTCCTGGTATTCATCGACCATGATGTAGCGGAAGGTATGGGAGAGCCGCTCGGCAACATCGGGATATGACTGCAGCAGCTCGCGCAGCTTGGTCAGGAGATCGTCGTAATCGAGCAGGTTCCGTTCGTGTTTGTAGAGGCGGTAGTGATCCGCAAGCCGCAGCAGGTCGTCAAGTTCAGAGAACAGGTGGGGGAAGTGATCGTCCAGCACCTCGGCGATGCTGCAGGTTTTATTGGCGGCGAGACTGAAGATTTCTGCAATCGTCTGTTTGCGCGGAAAGCGCCGCTCTTTCTTGTCCAGCCCGAGGCGAGTGCGGATCAGGTTGATAACATCTTCCGAGTCGCTGCGATCGAGGATGGTGAAGGTGCTGGTGAAGCCGAGGCGCGAGGCGTAGCGCCGCAGGACCGTGTTGGCGAACGAGTGGAACGTTCCGCCTGTGACCTGATCGCACCGTCCGCCGAGCAGCGCGCCTGCCCGCTCGAGCATCTCTTCCGCCGCCCGGCGGGTGAAGGTGAGCAGGAGGATCCTGGCAGGATCGACGCCCTCTTCGATCATCCGCGCCACGCGATAAACCAGGGTACGGGTCTTGCCACTCCCCGCACCGGCGATCACCAGCAGCGGTCCTTCATGAGTCACCACCGCTTCGTATTGAGCCGGGTTCAGCTCCTGCTGGTAATCGATCAGGAAGCGCCGGGGCTGTGGCACGCCAGGTTCGCGCTGTAACGTGTACTTGAGCGGCTGCTGTCCTTCGCTCACACCACCACTCCCTTGTTCCCTGAGATAACGTCACCATACCGCAAAAGCAGGCGGCCGTCAGGTGCCTGATCGACTGCGACAACAGGACGGACACGAGAGGTGGGATCAGCAGGATGTGCTAGCTGACCGTAGCCCCGAGGTCTGCTATGTATAGTGACAATGTACGGCAAAGTTGAACAGCTCGATCTCTGTGGGGTCAAATGTCCCCTCAACTGGGCAAAGGCGAAGGTGCGACTCGAGTACCTGGACCGCGGCGACCGTTTAGAGCTCCTCATCGATGATCCGAAAGGTCGCCGCGACATCCCCCGCGCAGCCGAAGCCGAAGGCTATGTGATTGTCGGTATTGAAGAAGTTGCAGAAGGGTGGCGTATCACGATCGAGAAGTAGGGGCGAGGGCGATGGCGATCAGAGTTGAAAAAGAGGGGCATGTGACCACAGTGATCTTGGACCGCCCAGAAGTACGAAATGCGGTCGATTATGCTACGGCACAGGAACTCAAAGCGGCCTTTCTCGCTTTCGAGGCTGACCCCGAGGCGTATGTCGGCGTCTTGTGGGGGGATCATGGGACCTTCTGTGCTGGGTATGATCTCAAGGCACTAGCGGCTGGAACTGTCGAGGGAAAGTATGATCCTGAGGGGGATGGTCCGCTCGGGGTAACCCGCCTCTTGCTCAGCAAGCCAGTGATCGCGGCAATCTCTGGCTATGCTGTGGCCGGCGGCCTTGAGCTTGCTCTCTGGTGTGATTTACGGGTGATGGAGGAAGACGCGCAGGTCGGGGTATTTTGCCGTCGTTGGGGAGTGCCGTTGGTGGACGGCGGGACGGTGCGGCTGCCACGTTTAATCGGTATGAGCCGCGCTCTGGACCTGATCCTCACCGGTCGGGCCGTCGGTGCGCAGGAGGCGCTCGCTATGGGCCTGTGCAATCGTGTGGTTCCCAAAGGACAAGCGCGAGCCGAGGCACAAAAGCTTGCCCATCAGCTCGCCCGCTTTCCCCAGCTCTGCCTGCGCACGGATCGTCTGTCGGCGTACCGCCAGTGGGATCTGGATCTCGTCGAAGCCTTAAAGCACGAGGGACGAGAGGGACTCAAGCCGATTGTGAGCGAAGCCCGCGCTGGTGCTGCCCGCTTTGCCGCAGGCGCTGGTCGGGGCGGATCGTTCGACGATCTATAACGCCTGCTCTGTCGGAGGCGCTTCACTCGAACACGCGCTCACCGGTCGCAAACAGCAGCCAGACGAGAACACCACACACGTACACGCCTGCCGAGATCAGGAAAACCAAGTACCACGACCCTGTGGCATCGAGAATGAGTCCTGTCAGGGTGACGCCGATAATTCCCGGGATCGTCCCTGCCGTATTGGAGAAACCGAGCAAAATGCCGGCGTAGCGTGGTCCGATATCGAGATGGTTGACACCGAAGCCGGCGAGAGCAAAAGACCCGAGCCCCAAGGTGCAGCACATGTAGACGATCGCCTCGATCGGCGTGGAGACCCGTCCCACCAGTGTCAAGAACGTGGCCGCTCCGAGAAAACCGATGCTTTGCATTAACTTCCGCACGACGGTAATCGACAGGCCCCGTTGCAACAAGTGATCGGCAACCCAGCCGGCGACGTTCGCCATCAGGAACATGACGAGCCAGGGCAAGATCGTGTAGACTCCGACCTGGGCAAGGTTGACGCCCAAGGCCTGATGAAAATATGTCGGCAGCCAGGTGAGGATTACGTAGAAGCCCCAGTTCGAGCAAAAATGGTTGATGATGATAGCCCAGACCGGTGCTTTCGATAGCAGCAGCCGCCAGGGGATCTGTTCGTTCTGCGGGACCGGTGGGGTGTGTGCGCGGATGAACTGCAGCTCGCTCGTATGGATAGTTGGATGGGTCTCCGGCGTGGCGGTAACAGCGAAGTGCCAGACGAGATACCACAGAAAACCCAGGATCCCAAAGGCGTAAAACACCATCGGCCAGCCCCAGGCAACCGCGATGGCAGGGGTGAGCAGCAGCGCAGCGACCGTGCCCAGGGGGATACCGCTGGCATTGAGCGCGACCGAGCGCGCGCGCTCGTGGACCGGGATCCAGTGGGCGTACAGGTTGTGAATCGCCGGAAAGGCGACTCCCTCACCAAAACCCATGCCGACACGCGCGAGGAACAACACAGGCAAGGAAACGAAGGCTGCAGGTGGGGTGAGGAGGGTAAAGATCGACCACCACACGACTCCCAGACCCAGCACGATCTTCCCGCCGAAGCGGTCGGCCAGCCACCCGCCCAGCACCTGCGTCGCTAGATAGCCGTAGAAAAACGAAGAGAGGACAACTCCGCGCGTCGTCTGATCCCAGCCGAACTCCTCTGCCATGGGGATGATGGCAACGGAGATGTTGACCCGGTCGATGTAACAGATGAAAGTGCTGACGAAACACAGGACCACGAGGATGAGGCGCCGGGGCCAGTAATGACGGAGTGATACACCGGGCGCAGGTGTCGGTGGCGCAGAAGCAGTGGGTTCGGAATGGGTAGGGTGTAAGACCATATCGTCCCTCCTTACGTCGCTTCCCGGCGGCTTTCCCACTAAGCAGGAGCCAGCGGGAGGTGTCAAGACGAACCGCGCTCCCGCACCCAGCGGCGATGCCGTACAGGGAAAGTACAAGGGGAATGGACACTCGAATTCCGTTCCTGGGGCCGTAGAGTGCGCGGATCTAACGCCTGGAGGCAGCCTGCGTAGGGTACTCCCGAAGCAGGGGGAATAACTTCGCTCTCGCCTGTCTGGCTGCGTGATCAGGGGGCCAGGTGAGCAGGTACTAGCCGACGCCCTTTTGCACGTCTGTCCGTGGACTGTGTTGCTGCGGCCGCCGCAGCGCTACCCCTGTGGCCGCGGCTTGCCTCGTTGCGTCGTCCAGTTGCAGCCCGAAGCCATCCGCCAGGCGCGTGAGGTAATTAAAAATCCCGACGATGTGCGCGACCTCTAGACAGGCCTCGTCGGTAAGACCCAAATCGCGCAGGGGACGCCAGTCTTCTTCAACCATGCGGGTCGGAGTCGCGCTGAGCTTTTCGGCAAGCGCGCAGAGCGCGGAGTCACGCGGGGAGAGGCCAGCGACCTCGCGCCAACGTTTTTGCTTGATGGCTTCGACGAGAGCGGGGTCTCCCTGTTCGACACGCAGAAACTCTGCGTGTGACTGCGTTCAGTAGTGGCAATCTTGGGCAGCAGCAGCGACCGCTGCAATCATCTCCCGCTCACGGCGGGTGAGATGTCCCTCTGGCGTCCACATGATTTCGCGGAACAACGCCAAGAAGGCCGGCCCGATGCGTCGGTGCGCGCGGAGCAGTCGGCCCATGGCGGGCAAAAAACCGAAGTCGTACGGATAGACCGTGCCGGGTGGTAACTGCGCACGGACCTCCGCCTCGCTGGGGATGGCGATCCACGCTTCTCGCCCTGGTCGCGTGTCGTCTCGCGTCGCTGACATCAGGTTCCTCTCGTCTGTTGGTGTCCGGCGTGTGGAGAAGTACCATCCAACGTTTCAGCGAGTCAAGCCATCACGTCGGATACCGGAATACCACCCAGCTCTGGTGCGCCCGCGCTCGTGCTCCCCGTTCCCTTGACAAGGGGCAGTGAATTTCGTATCGGCAAGAGACTCCAAGGCTCGACGGGCGTTCGTCCCTCTGAGGACATGCTCTCGAGCCTGACAAATAAGGAGGAGAAACACACTCATGCCAACGAACGCACAAGAGTGGCGAGAAGAGACGCTGCGCGTTGCTGGTACTGAGCTCTCTGTCATTCAGGGGGGGACAGGAAATGCGGTGCTCGTCCTGCACGAGGAACTGGGGCACCCAGGGTGGCTGCGCTGGCACTCCGAGCTCGCACGGAGTCACACCCTGCTCATTCCCCAACACCCTGGTTTTGGCAAATCCCCGCGCGTAGAGTGGATCAGCAGCATCCGTGACCTCGCCGGCTTCTATGCGCGGGTACTGCGCGAGCGCAACTGGCGTCCCATCGACGTGATCGGCTTCTCCCTCGGCGGGTGGATTGCCGCCGAGATGGCCGCCTGCGACGCCGCGCAATTCCGTCGTATGGTGCTGGTCGCACCGACAGGCATTCGGCCTCCGGAGGGGTGTATCATGGACATGTTTATCGTTGCGGCGCGAGCCTACCTCGATGCCAGTGTCTATAGCGCCCAGGATACCCCCGAATTTGCCAAGCTGTACGGTGGCGAACAAACGCCCGAGCAGTTCGAAGCCTGGGAAGATGCCCGAGCTGAGACTGCACGCCTGGCTTGGCAACCCTATATGTATAACCCCAGCCTCGGTCCCCTCCTCGAGGGGGTCACCGGTTTGCCTACGCTGATTATCTGGGGTAAACAGGATCAGATTGTTCCGGTGAGCGCAGCAGAAGTGTATAAAAAGGCTATTGCCGGCTCGGAACTGGTGGTGTTCGATCACTGTGGCCATCGGCCGGAGATCGAGAAACAGGCAGAATTTGTGGAGCGCGTCCAGCGTTTCCTCGCATGAGAGAAAGGAGGGTTGACGATGCATATCATGTCGTTTTCGGAACGGCCCTATTTTTACGTGCCCGAAGAGGAAATTATCAAAAACGGCAGCAGCTACTTCGGCGTGCCCAATACGTTCTTTGATGCGCAAAAAGGCAGCCAGCTCTTTCAGGAATATTTCGACGAACGCGTCTACGCTGAGGAGCTCGGGTTCGACGGCGTCATGCTCAACGAGCATCACCAGACCCCGTTTTGTATGGGGTCGGTCATGGATGTGGAGGCGGCCGTTCTCGCTCGCATCACTAAACGAGTGAAGATCGTGCTGCTCGGCAATCCCCTGCCGGTGGCAGACCCCTTGCGGCTGGCCGAAGAGCTGGCGATGATCGATATGATCTCCGGTGGGCGGCTGGTTCCCGGCTGGGTACGCGGGGCGGGCAGCGAGCAGATCGCCAACAATATCAACCCTGCGTTTAATCGAGAACGCTTCAACGAGGCCCATGATTTTATCATTCAGGCCTGGACGAAACCGGGGCCATGGCGGTACGAGGGGAAACACTTCCACTATCGCTATGTGAACCCGTGGGTGTTGCCGTTGCAAAAACCTCACCCGCAGATCTGGATCCCCGGTCTCGTCAGCCCCGAGACAGTGGTGTGGAGTGCGAAGCGCCGCTACCCGTACGTTGCTCTTGCCACGCAGCTGGAGCCGACCGTGGAGATGGTCAATCTCTACGCCGATGTGGCCGAGCAGGAAGGGTATCAAGCCGGCCCCGAAAACTTCGGCTATCTGCAGAATGTGTGCGTGGCCGAGACGGAGGAGAAGGCGCAAGAACTGGCCAAAGGATTTGTGTTCGGCGGTGGCTTCGGAGCCTTCGCCCGTGCGGAGTGGATGTTTCCGCCCGGGTACAATTCCAAAGAAGCCACCCGACGTTTGGCCAAGGCGTTTGCCGATCCACGCACCGGGACGGAAATCATCCGCTTCACGCCGGGCAAAGTCGATGTCGAGACCGTCAAGCGCAGCATCGCGGAGAACTTCCGCTCCGCTATGGAAGGAGGCTTGATCATCGCCGGCACTCCGAAGACGGTCCTCAAACGGATCCGCTACATGCTGGAGGTGTTGCGGCCAGGGATCTTCGGCATCTGGTATCACCATGGGCCGATGAGTTTTGCTGACCGCATGACATGCCTGCGTTTGTTGGGAGAGGAAGTCCTGCCGGCCATGCGCGAGATGGCTGAAGAGCTGGAGCTGCCCGGACCGTATGAGGTGCAGCCGGGTACGCGCAAGTTGCCTCCGACAGGAAAACGGGATCCGGTCGTTGGTGTCGCCACTGCTGCGTAGCAGTGCCGAGAAACTCACAAGAGGTGAGCGGACCGCCTGCGTGGCGGCCCGCTCTGTTCCTTCGTCTGCGTAGCTAGCGCCCGCGAAACTGCGGGGAGCGCTTCTCCAGGAACGCGCGCAGACCCTCCAGATAATCTTCTGTCTGCTGGGCGTAGGAGAATGCCTGCCCCTGGTACTCGTAGGCCGTGTCCGGCGGGACTTCCCAGCCGCGCACGATTGCCGCTTTGGTGTATCCATAAATCAGCGTCGGTCCCTGGGCCAAGTGTCGCGCGATTGCCATCGTCGCAGCCTCGAGCTGCTCGAGCGGGACGACACGGGTGACCAGCCCCCAGCGTTCGGCCTCCTGGGCCGACAGTGTGGGTGCGAGCAGCGCCCACTCCATCGCCTTGCCGATCCCGACAAACTGCTGGAGCAGGTTGGTCCCAGTGGCAATCCCGCGTTGCACGAACGGGATGCGGAGCGTTGCAGTCTCAGCCATGACGCGCAGATCGCAGCCAAGCGCCAGATTCAACCCAGCACCGTGTGCATGACCGTTGATCATGGCAATGACCGGTTTCGAGAGCGAGCGGAGGCGAGACACGATCAATGGCCAGCGTCCCTCGCCTCTGACATATTGCTTGATCGGGTCGGGGTAGCGCCGATCCGGCTCCCCCGGTTCCGTCATCCCCTTGAGGTCATCCCCGGCGCAAAACGCCCGCCCGGCGCCGGTGAGCAACACCACGCGCACCTCGGCGTCACGATCACAGTCATCCAGTGCATGGAGCAGTTCGATGCCCAGGCGGACATTGAGCGCATTGAGCCGCTCTGGGCGATTCAGGGTGAGCCGGCAAATCCCTTCATTTCGTTGTACGAGGAGATAGCGGAAATCCATACCTCCCCCTTGTGTGGGTTGACGCTGAGGAACTCTATCGGATCCGTTCGCGAAACGACAGAGGCCACGGGGTGGGTCGCTTTTCGCAAGCCCGGTGGAGAAAGGGGTGAAGGGGTGCGCGTCGCGGCTACTCCCAAGAGAGCAGTCTATGCAGCCTGGGAAGAGGACGCGGGAGCGCTGGAATGGATGGTCCAACGCTCGAGCGCGGCTTTGAGGACTTCCAGCTTGACGGGTTTGGCAATATAGTCATCCATGCCGGCCGCCAGGCAACGCTCTTTGTCTCCCTCCATCGCATTGGCGGTCATAGCGATGATAGGCACGTGGGAGTTTTTCCCCCGTTCCTTCTCGCGAATGGCCCGTGTCGCGGC
>JANWXO010000152.1 GCA_025057295.1 Candidatus Binatia bacterium
CGAAGAAGGCGTCCTGGAACTCAACGAACTCGTCACCCGAGAGGCCGGGTCGCCATCGGCCGGTGGGATCACCACCGCGGGTGACCTCGCGCTGTTTTACCAGGCCTTGCTCAACGACGGGCGTGCCTACGACGGGACACCGATCTGGCAGCCGGAGATGTTACGGGAGGCACGTCGCATCCGCACCGGCGAGCTGCGCGACCCTTATCTGGGCCACTTCGCCTATCGTGCGTTAGGAATCGCTGTGGCCGGAGGAGACGGACGGGCCAATATGCGCGGATTCGGACGCACCAACTCGCCCGAGGCGTTTGGCCATCCCGGGTTTGGCGGTCAGACCGGGTGGGCCGATCCCGCAACAGGGATCTCGTTTGCGTATCTCACAAATGGGTTCGATCGGAACGATATCCGTGAAGGACGCCGCCAGGTGGCGCTCTCGAGCCTAGCGGCCGCGTGTGCCGTATAAAAAGGGGGGTCCGATGAAGATCACTCGCTTCTACACCACGGAGAGTGGGGAGTCGCGTTTTAAGGAGCCTGATGAACAGCGACGTGCACTGGCAAGAGCAGAACGAACACGGGGCGAGACTCTACCAGCAAGGACGCTACGCGGAAGCCGAACAGGCATTCCGTACAGCATTGCAAGAGGCCGAACGCTTTGGCCCGACCGATACCCGGGTGGCACTGGTGCTCAATAATCTTGCCAGTCTCTGCCACAATCAGCGGAAATTCGCAGAGGCAGAAGCGCTATACGAGCGTGCCCTGAGCATCCGGCGTCAGGCCTACGGTCCTCAGCATCCTCTCGTGGCGCAAAGCCTCAACAACCTCGCATCGCTGTACCGCGAGCTGGGGAGGTATCGAGAAGCAGAAGCGCTCTTGCAGGACGCCCTGGCAACCGCGGAAGGATTGTTCGGGCCGTACCACTGGCGGATCACCAACTGTCTCAACAATCTGGCCGCCGTGTATACCGCCCAGGCACGCTACGCTGAAGCTGCACCCCTTTTTCAGCGCTCGCTCGCGATCCGGTTGCGGCACTTTGGTGCCAACGACCCGACCGTAGCGACCACGCTCTGCGGGCTGGCCGAACTCGCGCTCGCCCAAGGGCACCATGCAGAGGCCGAGCCCCTGTTCCGCCGCGCGCTCGCCATCCGAGAAGAACGGTTGGGGGCTGACCACCCCATGGTGGCGGTGCTTTTGGAAAAGTATGCCGTGCTCCTGCGCGAGACCGCACGGGAAGCCGAAGCCGGAGAAATGGAGACACGGGCACGGGCCATTCGTGCTCGGCAGGGATAGCTCTCTCCCCAGCAATTGTCGCCGCACAGGAGCGGAGACCGAAGCGCAGGGAAACCAGGTTGTGCCGAGGTCGCCAATTTAGTAGTCTGACGGTGGTGTCGTGAAGGAGAGGGGAAGCCGCCAGAGATCAAGGGGAGTGGGGAGAACTGCCAGGTCGCGCGGTGCCAGTGCATCACCTGCGCGACGTGCAATCGCAAAAGGAGGGCAAGATGGCAACAGTGACTCCTCATGGGTCTATAGCCGCGGCAGGCGAGACGGGGAGCACGCTCGATTGGCCTGCGGGCGATGTCAGTCATATTCCCTACCGTGTCTTTACCGATCCGCAGATATTTCAGGCTGAGCAGGAGCGGATCTTTCGCGGACCGACGTGGAACTATGTGGGATTGGAGGCTGAGGTCCCTCATGAGGGTGACTATAAAACCACCCATATCGGCGAAGTGCCGGTTATTCTCTCGCGGGACCGCGACGGCCGGCTCCACGTCCTCATCAACCGGTGCGCCCATCGCGGGGCCTTAGTCTTGCGCGAAGCCTTCGGCAGCAAGAAACGCTTCAACTGTATCTACCACCAATGGGGGTACGATCCCAACGGCGACCTCAAAGCGGTTCCCTTCAAGGCGGGTGCCGGCTGCGGCGGCGGACTGGACGAACGGTTCGCCATGGCCGAGCACGGGCTCAAGCGGCTGCGGGTCGCAACCTTCAACGGGTTGGTCTTCGCCAGCTTCAGCGAGCGCACCCCGCCCCTCGAGGAGTACCTCGGAGGGGTCATGCCAGCGGTGGCCCGGGTCTTCGATGGCCGGCCTCTGGTGGTATTGGGCTACTTGCGGCAGCTGGTCAAGGCCAACTGGAAGCTCTACTTCGAGAACACCAAAGATCCCTACCATGCCAGCCTGCTCCACCTCTTTCACGCCACCTTTGGGCTGTACCGCTCGACGATGAAGGGGGAGATTTACGCCGAACCGAGCGGGGTCGGCGTGCTGATCGCCCATGGGGGCACGGATGAGGCGAAGAAAGATCAGTACGAACGGGAGGAGATCAGCAGCTATCGCAAGAGCTACCGCCTGCAGGAGCCAGCTCTGCTCGACATCGCCTGGGAATACGGCGATCGCGTGACCAACTCCATTCAGACCCTCTTTCCCAGCCTGGTCAACCACCAGATCGGTAACACCATCGCAACCCGTCACGTGATCCCACGCGCGGTAGATCGGTTCGAGCTGACATGGACCTTCGTGGGCTACGCGGATGATCCGCCCGAGCTGCGCGAGAAGCGGCTGCTCCAGGCCAACTTGGTCGGACCGGCAGGTTACATCTCGCTGGAAGACGTCGAAGCGCTAGAGATCGTGCAAAAAGCCATCCAAGGCGGGGAACGCGAAACCTCCTTCGTCGAGATGGGAGGACAGACGCCTCCCTTTGCCGCTCAGCCGGTGCCCAACCTGCTCAGCGAAGCAGCCATTCGGGGGTTTTGGCACACCTGGCGGACGCTCATGGGGGTTTGACATGGAGCGAGATACCCTCAAAGCCCAAGCTGAGGAACTGTTGTATCGCTATGCGGCGGCGATCGATGACGGGGAGTTGAGCCAGTGGCCGGAGTTCTTCGTGGCAGAAGGGGTCTACAAGCTCATCCCCCGCGAGAACTACCAACGGGGCTTGCCGGTGTGCCTGATCTACTGCAAAAACCGCGCGATGATGGTCGACCGCGTGACCGCCATCCTGCAGGCCAACCAGTATAGTCCCCACGTCTACCGCCATCACTACAGCAACCTCCGGCTGACGGCAGTGAGCCCAGACGAGGTGACACTGGTGGCCAACTATGTCGTGCACCGCACCCACGAGGAGGGAGATACCATCGTCTTCAGCACCGGGCGCATTATCGCTCGCATGACCCGGACGGCAGAGCCTCGCTTCATCGAGAAGGTAGTGATCTACGATACCTGTCGCATTCCCGATCTGCTGGTATTTCCCATCTGAGGAGTCCCCTGCGTTCCCAGAGGCCAGAGGTGTATTGCGCAGCGGATCTGGGCCGGTAACGCTGTCGATTTCTTTCACTTAGGATAACAGGCGTACCCTGCACCGAGGGGTAGTCCAGAAGGGAGGGAAATGCATGATTCGTCCGCAAAAAGTCGGCCATGTCGTCCTCAAGGTGCGCGACCTCGAACAGGCGGAACGGTTTTATACGGAAGTCCTGGGTTTCGAGGTGGTTGCCCGGCTTGCGCAGCCCCGCGGGGTTTTCTTCTCGCTCGGGGAACAACACCACGACCTCGCCGTGTTGGAAGTTTCTCCCCACGCGGACGAACCCAAGGCGGACCAGGTCGGGCTGCACCATGTGGCATTGCAGGTGAAGGACTTCGCCGCGTTGAAGGAGTGTTACCGGACTTTACAGCAGCATGGGGTGACGATCGTCCGGGCTGTGGATCACGGGATCACGAAGAGTATCTACTTTTGCGATCCAGCAGGCAATCGGCTGGAACTCTACTGCGACGTCGGAGAAGACGGACTGGCGCAGATGCGACGCCTCGACAACCGCACTCTCGCAGATTTTCCTCCCCTGAATCTCGAAGAGGACGAAAGGAGCTGAACAGTACCGGCGAGCGTGTCGTCACAGACGCACAGCGCCCCTGCCAGAGACGTTCCACCAGCCTGCTGGGCGTGACGAACCGACAGGATGCGGAGAGAGTACCGGCAAGAGCGCAACGCACGGATCAACCGACGGTGCCGATTTGGACCCGCCCACGCGCACCCTCGACCAGCGGGTCCAGGGCAAAGCGGAGCTTAGGGAGGTCAGTGTCGCAGCGGACGAATACCGCACTGACCGGATTGGTGCACCGCAAACGGCCATCCGTTCCCCACGCGGCACCTTGGAACACCGGCAGGCGGGGGCGTCCACGCTGGGCCGAGTGGAACACGTACTCTGGATCGACCTGAATCAGGAGGGGCCGCTCGCCGTCGTTCTGTTGAACCCGCACGAGGTGGAGACTATCGAGAAACGCGACGTCGGCTCCAGAAATCTGCTCGGGATTTTCTAGCTCCAGACGCAAAATGACCTCTCCACCCCGGCGCACCTGGCCGATGATGCGGTCGTGACGCTGGTCGATCGCGATCTCCCCCAGCTCGAGAGCGAACCCCCACCGCGTGCGGAGCGCCACTGCAGCCTGCTCCGTGGTGGTGTAGGCACCGAGCAAATAGCCGCGCGGACGCACACCGGCGCGGCCGACCACCCGGACCTGGGCCAGGGCAAACGGCCCCACCGGACTGTCGGGAAAAGTCGCCAGCGAAAAGGTGGCATACGGCGGAATGCTCGGATGGAGCGCCGGTGGGAGCAGGAACTCAGCCGGCTCCTCGGCGATCTCGAAGATCGCCGGGAGAATCTGGGCTCCCCGCAAGTCCCAGGGCTGCGTATCGAACCCCTGCAACACCGGCACCCGCGAGAGAAGGCTCTGCACATCCTGTTTGCCCGACTTCGGCATCAGCGCTCTCCCCCCGCGGCCGCCTGGGCCGGTCGTGGGTCGGCAAAAGCCGGCATCACCTCCCTGGCAAACAAACGCAGACTGCGCAACACTTCTTCTTGCGGGATGACTTCGGCAGCGTTCAGGAGAAAATTGACCGTATCGACCCCGATCGCCTCCCACTTCTTCAGTTCCCGGATGATGCGCTCGGGGTTGCCGATAGCAATCCCTTGGGGAATTCTGTCCCCATCGCCGAGGCCAGACGCCTGCCGCCGCAAGGCGGGCAGCAACCCGGCCGTCGGGTACGACTTGGTGGGGTACATCTCCCGTGCCATATCGAGTTGCGCCGCCAGATAGTTGAACGTGCCGAGCAGGCGCTGACCCGTCTTGATGCCCACCTCGTCGTCCTCGTGGCAGTAGAGAAAATTCACCGTACTGGTCTGCTCGTTGACGAACGCCCCGACCGGATTGCAGTTTTTAATGCGGCGGCGGTACTCCTCGACCTTCGCCTCCTGTTCGGCGAACGACGCAAAGGTCACCCCCAGACACCCCAAGCCACGATCGGCGGCGTCGAGTTCGGTCCCAGGAGTGGTAACAGCAACCCACATCGGGGGATGGGGCTTCTGGTACGGCTTGGGCAATACGGCGCGCGACGGCATGGAGAAGTAGCGCCCTTCGTAGCCAAAGCGCTCCTGCATCCACATCTGCGGGATGCAGTGGACGAATTCGTCCCAGCTCTTCTTCGTCTCGTCCGGATTGGCACGGAAGCCGCCCAGCTCCGTCCACGTTGCGGACCGTCCGGTGCCAAATTCGAGGCGACCACCGGAGACGATATCCAGCGCCGCCGCCCGCTCGGCGATACGGATCGGGTGGTTGAACTCCGGCACGCAGATGACGATGCCATGGCCGACGCGGATATTTTTGGTCTGCATGGCACAAGCGGTGAGGAATATTTCTGGTGCCGAGCAATGGGAATACTCTTCGAGGAAGTGGTGTTCGACAGCCCAGACGTAGGCAAAGCCCAGCTCATCAGCCAGGCGTACCTGTTCAAGGGCGTTGAGATACACTTTCCGCTCGGCCTCGCGATCCCACGGGCGCGGTACCGATAGCTCGTAGAAGATACCGAACTTCATGCAGCCCCCCTTTGCCACGAACAGTCTCGAGTTCGGGAATCTTACCACAGGGGATGCGTGGTTGTCAGCGGGACACGCGGGCACCCGAGACGCTGCTCCTACCCCTCGAGCGCTCGGGCAAAATCTTCCAGCAGATCTTCGGTGGCTTCGATCCCTACTGACACCCGAATCAAGCTATCGGAAATGCCCAGCCGTTGTCGCTCCTGCGGAGACAGGCCGGCATGGGAGGTAGTGGCTGGCCGTGTCGCGAGCGTCTCGACACCACCAAGACTGGGAGCGACGATCGGAAGAGTAACACGCTGGAGAAAGCGCTCTGCTGCCTCGACCCCGCCGTGCACTTCAAAGCTCAAGACACCACCAAAGCCCGTAAACAATTCACGCGCCCGAGAGTGCCGGGGGTGACCGTCGAGACCCGGGTAGTGGACCGCCCTGACCGCGGGGTGTGCTTCCAAGAAGCGGGCGATCTGGAGTGCGCTCTGGTTCTGATATTTGACCCGCACTGCCAGGGTTTTCATCCCGCGATGGAGGAGGAAACAGCTGTGCGGATCCAGCGAGCCTCCCAGGTGGTTGAGCTTGTGCCGGATCTTTTCGATCAGATCGGCACGGCCAATCACGGCACCCGCCACAATATCCGAGTGACCGTTGAGGTATTTGGTGCAGCTGTGCAGCGAGAGATCGAACCCCCACTCCAGCGGCCGGAAGTTGATGGGGCTCGCAAAAGTATTGTCGATCAGAGCAATCAAGCCGTGCGCTCTGGCAAAGGCGACGGCAGCCTTGAGATCTGCGACCTGCAGCAATGGATTCGTCATCGTTTCCAGGTACATCGCCTTGGTATTGGGCCGCAGCTTGCGTCTCCAGGAATCGGGATCATCCCCGTCGATGAAGTCGTAGGAGATCCCGAAGGTGACGAGATCTTTGGTGATGAAGGCGTGCGTCCCGCCGTACAAACAATCTTGTGCGAGCAGATGATCGCCGGCAGAGAGAAGGGTCACCAGTGTCGTGGTAATCGCCGCCATACCACTGGCGGTCACGAGTGCTGCCTCGGCCCTTTCCAAAGCCGCGAGCTTTTGGTGTAGAGCAATATGGTTCGGCGTATTGTTCAGGCGAATGTAGCGGAGATCGTCGTAGCTGGTCTCGCCGGCGTACGCGAACATGGCGGATTGAAAGATCGGCATGCTGACTGCGCCGTTGATGCGCGGTTCAGGCTCTCCAGCATGGATCAGTGCGGTCTCGAGGTGCCTAAAGTGTTTGGCCATACATAGCTCCTCTGTCGACGCGCTGCTGGCCAGCAGTGCGCGTTTTGTTGCCACTTTCTCTCTCGACTCTTCTTACGGCGCAATTTCCATCCTGTGCGACCCCCTTTGCGCAAGAGAGATATACTAATGCGCCGCGGCATGTTAATACCTGCACCAGTCTCCTCTTGCTGAATCGAGTGGCGCAAGCACCCGACTACTCCCACTAGGGGGTCTCTGCTATTGCAGGGATGGAAAAAGGGGGACATGCCTACTCTCGCAGCTGGGTATTGAGGAAGGAGCACACAGCGTGTCACGCTATCGGGTTGCCGTCGATGTTGGAGGAACCTTCACCGATCTTGTCCTGTTTGACGAAAAGACTGGGAAGATATCTATCGCGAAGGTTCCGTCCGTGCCTGCGCGCCCGGCGCAGGGTATCCTGGACGGGATTCGCGAGGCACGCGTGACAGGAGAGCAGATCCAGTTATTCAGCCACGGCACAACGGTGGCCACCAATGCCCTGATCACGCGTCGCTTGCCCCGCGCCGGCCTGGTCTCGACGCGCGGCTTTCGCGACGTCCTGGAGATCCGCCGTGCCACCAAAGATGACTTGTGGGATGCCTACAAGGATGTAGCACCCCCGTATATCCCCCGCCGCGATCGGCTCGAAGTTGAAGAACTCATTGCCTACGAC
>JANWXO010000153.1:0-5533 GCA_025057295.1 Candidatus Binatia bacterium
CGCAAGCTCGTGTACCTTGTCACAGAGGGCAACGAGGGTTGCAGGCACCCCTCCGGCATACTGCGCGATCAGTTGGAGGGGATCCGGAGGTGAGATGGAGCACCCTGCGTAAGCACCAGCGGTGAGATAGGCACGAAGAAAAGCCAAGGATTCTGTAGGGGGAAGAGGATCCAAACGACACTGCACGCTGACGAGGCGGTGGAGAGAGGCAAGTTCGGCTCGGCGCAGTTTGACCTCCAGCACGGGTGAGCGCCCAGAAAGGACGATCGGCAAAAGGGAAAGGCCCCCCGCAGCCGCACTTGCCAAACACGGCAACTGGGCGAGGACGTCCTCCGACAGCTGGTGTGCATCGTCGAGCAACAGCACGACTGTTTCTCCTCGTTGGGCTTTTGCATAGAGGAGCTGCACAAGCAGGTCACGCTTGCAGAGGGTTTCTCGCTCTGCAGTCCCTTTCACCTGCAAATCCTCACACAGGAAACCGATCAACTCGCTCCACGTGAGGGAGGGGTAGGCAAAAAACAGACACTGGACCGTAGGATCAGCCTCGTAGGCAGCCCAGAGGTGGCGCAACAGGGTAGTTTTCCCGGTTCCGGCCTCGCCACTGAGCACCGCGATCCCATCGCGTCGGTGCAGATAGTCCAACAGTGAGAGATATGCTTCCTGATACCTGGCACTGCGATAGAAGAAACCTGAACGAGAAGAGAGAGGAGGGAATCTCCGCCGTACACCGAGGTCTGTTATCCACATACCAAGCACCCCCCTCCAACGGGCTCAGTCGAGGAGAGAGGTCTGATTTATGGCTTCTTTCTCTCACTGGTGTCAAGGTACGTGCAGCGACCCGTATCCTTTTGCCGATGCCACGTGAACGCCCAAGTCCGGCTGAGTGCTCCTCTGGCTCATGCCATCCGCTAACCCGACCGGTCACCCTGCAAACCTGAGCGCTTGACAAATCAAAAAAAATTGATACATAAGCAGCATGGAATTCGCTGTTGCCACCCGGCGCTTTCTCCCGCGAGGACAGTCGGTCTCGCGCGTGGTCCGCTGGTTCCACGCCTTAGCCGATGAGACCCGGCTGCGTATCATCGAATGCCTGAGCGAGGGCGAGCAGTGCGTGTGCGAGCTGACCGACCAGCTCGATATCGCCCAATCGCGCCTCTCCTTCCACTTGAAAACCCTCAAGGATGCCGGGATCGTTACGGATCGCCGCGTGGGCCGGTGGGTCTACTATGCGCTGAACCCGCAAACGATCGCCGAAGTGGAACAGTGTGTCCAGGCCTTGAAAGCCTGCTGTCGCAACATAGAGAGAGGGGCAGCATGCTGTGAGTAACTCTTTTTTGGGCTCTTATTCATCAATTTTTCTTGATTAGAGGAGGTACACATGAGCAATCCAAACGTGAAAGAGGCGGTACGGGAAAAATACGGACACCTCGCCCGCCAGGTGGTAAGTGGAGGGCAAGGCTGCTGCGGGGGAATGGCAACGGTGGGGTGCGCAGATCCAATTACAGCAAATCTCTACACGGAGGAAGAAACGGGCGGGCTCCCACGCGAGGCCGTTGTGGCCTCGCTCGGCTGCGGCAATCCCACCATGTTAGCGCAGCTCCGGCCCGGAGAGGTGGTATTGGACTTAGGGTCAGGGGGCGGCATCGATGTGCTGCTCTCGGCCAAGCGGGTGGGACCGACGGGGAAAGCCTACGGTCTCGATATGACCGACGAGATGCTCGCGCGTGCCCGCGAGAACCAGAAGCAGGCAGGGGTGGAGAACGCCGAGTTCCTGAAAGGAGAGATCGAAAATATCCCCCTACCCGACAACGCCGTAGACGTCATCATCTCGAACTGCGTGATCAACCTCTCGGCTGATAAGGATCGCGTGTTCGCCGAGGCATTTCGCGTGCTCAAACCGGGCGGGCGCTTTGCCGTCTCCGATATCGTCGTGCGCGGTGCAGTGCCGGCGGAGATCCGCCAGAGCGTGGAGCTGTGGATCGGCTGTGTCGCTGGCGCATTAGCCGAGCACGAGTACCGCGCCAAGTTGGCCCAGGCGGGCTTCGTGGACATCGAGCTGGAGCCGACGCGGGTCTACCGTGCCGAGGAGATGCGCGCGTTCCTCTCCGGTCACGGTTTCGATGTTGATGCCATTGCGCCACAGATAGAGGGCAAATTCATGAGCGCCTTCGTGCGCGCACGGAAGCCGGCTCCCGTTACCGTATGACGAGGAGATGCCGAGGGGAACAGGACAGCGTGTCGACTGGGGCGGGGGATATCAGTATCTCTCGACGGCATGCCCAACCGGCCGGGGAGTGCCGCTCTCAGGCCGGTCCCCGATTGTGGAATTTTTTCTCTGTGTCACATTCCTGTAACATACGCGTGCTTTTCTACGTGCTGAACTGACATTCTCCAGGACAGGTGGTATGGCCCGGAAACGGGTTCTGTTCCTCTGCACCCACAACTCCGCCCGCAGCCAGATGGCTGAAGGATACCTTCGCGCGGTCGCCGGGGACCACTACGAGGTTGCCAGTGCCGGGACTGTAGCGACCCACGTCCACCCGCTCGCCGTGCAGGTCATGCACGAGATCGGCATCGACCTGCGCCCGCACACCTCGAAAACACTCGATGCGTTCGCTGGGCAACGGTGGGACTATGTGATCACCGTGTGTGACAACGCAGCAGCTGCGTGTCCACTGTTCCCAGGAGCCACCGTGCAGCTCCACTGGTCCTTTCCTGACCCCTCGCAGGCAACAGGGACCGCAGCAGAGCGCCTCCAGGCGTTCCGCCGCGTGCGCGATGCCATCACCGCGCGGATACGTGCCTGGCTGGTGGAACAGGAACAACCCCTTCCGTGACTGGATCCTCCAGTATGTGGACGGCAATGCAGGCATCGAGCGCGATCCTCGTCGGGATAGCGGTGGTTCTGTTGAACAGCTGGGGTAGACCGTGCACTGCCGCAGGTCCGCAAACTCCAGAGGAATGGTTTGCCACTGGACGGCAGGCGGTGGAGAAACTGAAGGCATTGCCGCGGATCGACCGGCAGGCCAAAAATGTCATATTGTTCGTCGGTGATGGAATGGGGATCTCCACCGTCACCGCCGCCCGTATCCTCGACGGGCAACTGCGCGGGGAGAGCGGAGAGGAAAACCTGCTCAGCTTCGAGACCTTTCCTCACCTCGCGCTGGCGAAAACCTACAGTACGAACCAACAAACACCCGATTCCGCACCGACGATGAGCGCCATGGTGACCGGTATCAAGACCGGAGACCGCTTGCTCTCGGTCACCCAGCGTGTGGTGCGCGGTGATTACCGTACCGTCGCGGGCAATCTCGCTAGCACCATTTTAGAGCTTGCCGAACAGCGCGGTCTGGCCACCGGGGTGGTCACGACGACCCGCATCACTCACGCCACCCCGGCGGCTTGCTACGCCCATACGGCGGATCGTGACTGGGAAGCCGACGCCGATCTCCCGGCCGACGCGCGTGCGGCCAACTTCCCCGACCTCGCCCGTCAGCTCCTCGAGTTTTCCTACGGCAACGGCCTGGAGGTCGCCTTGGGAGGAGGCCGGGGGAAGTTCCTGCCAAACACGCTGGACGATCCGGAGGAACCAGGGAAAAAGGGCGAACGGCTCGACGGGCGGGATCTGACCGCCGAGTGGCTCGCCAAACCGCGGTCCGCCTACGTCTGGAACAAGGCCCAGTTTGATGCCGTAGATCCTACTAGAATCGACCATCTCCTTGGGCTGTTCGACTACTCCCACATGGAGTACGAGACCGACCGGGGAAGTGACGCAGCAGGAGAACCCTCTCTCAGCGAAATGACTGCCAAGGCAATCGACATCCTTGCACGCCAGGGCAAGGGATTCTTCCTCCACGTGGAAGGAGGACGCATCGACCACGCCCATCACGCCGGCAACGCCTACCGGGCGCTGACGGAAACCATCGAATTTGCCCGGGCGGTACAGGTGGCGATGGAGAAGACCTCGCCGGAAGACACGCTCATCATCGTCACTGCGGATCACAGCCACGTCTTCACCATTGCCGGGTATCCCAAGCGTGGCAACCCGATCCTCGGCAAGGTCATCGAGCCTGGGGCAACCGATTTCTCGCGCGATCTGCTGGGGCTTCCCTATACCACCCTGGGGTATGCGAATGGTCCTGGGTATATCGGCTCCTCGGATAGCCAGCCGAGTGGTGTGAAGTGGTACCCCCATCTGCCTCGTGCGGCTACGGGAGCACTGGGACGGCCGGACCTCTCGGCAGTGAACACTGCGGCTCCCTCGTATCTGCCAGAAGCTACCGTCCCGCTCGCCCAAGAGACCCATGGAGGAGAAGACGTGGCTATTTATGCTCGCGGTCCCCAGGCTCACCTCTTCCAGGGGGTTATGGAACAACATGTGATCTTCCACGTGATGGCCACCGCGCTCGGCTTCGATCGGCCGTAGGAGGCCTCCAGCAGAGTCGGCTAACGCGCCACCCGCCGCATCCGCGCATCGTGTCACCGCAGTACCTGCCGTGCCCTCGAGCGTTGCCAGGGAGTCGGCACGGGAACAGCAGAGGCAGAGCGTACCGTCTTTCTCCCTAGGGCATCCCCTCCCCGGCTGCTGACGCTGACACAGGTCGTGTCTTCGTCCCTTGCTTTTTATACGGAGATAGACCACAACCTGCTGGAAGTCTCAAACCGGAGAGGACATCGGCTCATGAGCGCCGCTGAGGTAACCGAATATCGTCGGAAACACGTGCCGGTTTTTAACGACAATAAGATGAAGCTGGGCGTGTTCGGCCAGAACTGCAGCTACGGCTGTACGATCAGTCACGCCGAAACCACCTTCGAACCGACGTACGCGCACAGCGTCTCCATCGCCCAGCAGGCTGATGCCCTGGGGTTCGAACTGCTCGTGCCGGTCGGACGTTGGCGGGGATTCGGCGGGTCCACCGACTTTAACGGCACCTGCATGGAAACCTATACGTGGGCAGCTGCGATGGCGACCCAGACGAAGCACATCATGGTCTTCTCCACCTCCCATGTGCCCACGCTCCATCCCATCGTCGCCGCCAAACAAGGGGCAACGATCGATCATATCTCTGGGGGACGTTGGGGACTGAACATCGTGTGTGGCTGGTTTACGCCGGAGATGGAGATGTTCGGGGTGCCGCAGATGCCGCACGATACGCGGTACCGCTATGCAACAGAATGGATCCGTGTGATCAAACGGCTGTGGACCGAACAACATGTCGATCACGCGGGCGAATTTTTCAAAATTCAAGACGGCTATCTGCTACCGAAACCGGTGCAACGTCCTTACCCCGTCCTCATCAACGCCGGCTTCTCTCCGGCAGGCAAAGAGTTCTCTGCCCGCGAGGTCGATTTCAATTTCATCGCCGTCGACACTCTCGAGAACGGCCAAGCGGCGGTGCGGGACGTCAAGCGGCTCGCCCAGGCATATGGCCGCGAGATCGGGGTGATGTCCTACGGTCTGGTCGTCTGCCGCGATAGTGAGCAGGAAGCCCGGCAGCAATACCGCTATATCATCGAGAAAGGCGACTGGGAG
>JANWXO010000153.1:5543-7766 GCA_025057295.1 Candidatus Binatia bacterium
CGAAAGCGGCTCCTTCAACGAACGCCACCTGACCGAGTTCGCCGAGCGCTTTATCGCTGGTTGGGGAGGGTATCCGCTCGTCGGCACCCCTGAACAGGTGACGGACGAATTGATCAAACTCGCAGCAATTGGGATCGAAGGCATGCTCCTCTGCTGGCTGGATTACAACCAAGAGATCGAATACTTCGGCGCAAAGGTGTTGCCGCTGCTGAAGCAGGCCGGTTTGCGCCAGTAAAGCGTCTCCCCGTGCCCATGCCGCAGGTGAACCCAGGTCTCACTTCAGGCCTGCACGCTGCTGGAACAGAGCCTGCGGGCAAATGCGTTTCGCCACCCTCTGACGAGAGCGACATCTCTGCCCCTGCACATGACTCCGCCGGATAACCACTATATCGGCCACTCACTCCCCTGCAGAGCCATGTCCCAAAACAGATACTCGTAGCGCACGACGAAGCGAAAGAGCTCCTCCATGCGGGCCAGCTCGTCGGGCCCGCTCCTGGCGGCCAGCGTGTCAAGCGTGTGCCCCAGGTCGCGCACCCAGGCAGCAAAGGCATCGCTGCTCCAGTGGTCGATAAAGCGCTGATAGGGGCTTGGCTGTTGCTGGTGGGTTTTGACCCAGGCCCACGAGTCGTAGTAGGCTTTCTCGGCACCGTAGAGCACGGTAAACGACTCGGCAAAACTGCGGGTGTGGACGGTAGCCAATAGAAACATGTTGTATGCGTGACAGACGGGCGCAGGCTCGACGGCCTCGAGACTCACCCCCAACTCGCGCGCCATCGCCTCGAAGAGGTCGAGCTCGCGGTGGAGGGCCGGGAGGAAGTCGCCCAGCATGCGCCGCAGTGGCTGTGGGGCACGTGCCACCAGACAGCCAATGAAGCCGAGGTCTTCGCGCACGAATACATAATCTTGCTGCAGCCACTTCTCAAAACACCCATGTGGGAGCGTGCCGTCAGCCAGCTGCCGCAAGAAGGGGTGCTGCACCATCGCCTGCCACTGCGGGGCAACACCGTGCAGGAGTTGTTCTGCGAACACCATACGATCACCCTCCCAAGCAAGTTAGTGGCGAAACGGACCGTCGCGCAGGTCGAGAAAGGCCTTCAGGCCCTTTTGCTGCAGAACCTGCATCAGCCGGCGTTTCTCCTCGATCTGCGAGGCGTCGATCACCAACGCATCATTGGCGCGGTGGAGTTCCATCGCATTCTTGAATCCCATCATCTCGTACGCCCCCTTGATGCTGCGCTTGGTCAGCTGCACGGCATATGCAGGGACCTGCGCAATGCGTCGCGCCATCCGCATCGCCTCCGGCATTAACTGGTCCTGTGGAACGACTTTGCTGACCAGGCCGAGTCGCAGCGCTTCCTCGGCACCGATCGTGTCTCCAGTGTAATAAAGATAGTGCATCGCTTTGCTGTTGTTCGCCAGATAGGGCAGGAGCAGCAGCGGAGAGAGGGCATAGTGGCGGATCTCCGGCTCCGCAAATGTCGCATGTTCCGCGGCAATGGTGATGTCACAGATCAGAGCCAGGTTCGACCCGGCGGCAATCGCATGACCATTCACCGCCGCAATCACCGGCTGACGAAGATTCCAAATGCGCATCAAGGTATCAAAATTGCGTTTGATCAAAATGTTCCACTCTGCCTCGTCCTGCGGCGCGCCTGCCGCGAGCTCCTGTGGACTGAGATCGAATCCCGTCGAAAAAGCCTGACGCCCAGCGCCGGTGAGAATGACCACCCGTACCGACCTATCCATCTCTACAGCGTCTAGCGCATCGCGTAACTCAGCCAGTAACCCTTGAGAAAGGGCGTTGTGTTTCTCCGGCCGATTCAACGTGAGGGTCGCAACCCCATCCGCGTGCTCGAAGAGTAAATATTCGTACGCCATGGCCCCCTCCTTGTGTGAACCTCCCAGCTCCATTAGCCGCAACCACGTCGCTGGCCTCGCACCAGAAGTAGAGAGTCAGTGCCAGAAAATGTCCACAGGTGGCAAAAAATTAACGCCCCTTAAAAACCTTCTTTTTTTAACAACGACGAATTATGTTACTCGCTCTCCCGACATCTTGCCCTGATTATGATCCGCAGGACAGTCCCCTAACGTTATTGTCATAAAACGGCAATACTGTTATTGCTTCCCTCTGATGCTTTTACACAGCCTCCAGGCAGACAGTGGTAAGGAGCTGTCGCCGTTTCTTGGGTTAAAGGAACACACGGTGCGGCAACAAACGGCACG
>JANWXO010000154.1 GCA_025057295.1 Candidatus Binatia bacterium
GTGAAAGACCCCAAGATCGGTCTTGTCCACAATGTAGGCGGGCCGGGGGCAGTGTCGTGCGTGGCGATCCTCGGTCAGCCCTGAAGGTGCCCATGGTGACGCAAGGCTCTGCACGCGCCGCTGTACGGCTGAGGGGGCGTAACTGTGACAGGAGGGCAGGCGTATGCTGTTGAAAGACAAGGTGGCGGTGGTGACGGGTGCCGGTGGGGGGATCGGACGTGGCATTGCATTGTTGTTGGCCAAAGAAGGGGCGAAAGTGGTGGTGAACGATGTGGGCAGCTCCGCAGCTGGCGAAGGTCACGATACTGCACCGGCCGATCGAGTGGTGGCAGAAATCACCGCTGCCGGGGGGACCGCGGTCGCCAATTACGACTCGGTTGCCAGTCTGGCTGGCGGCGAGAAGATCATCGGCACGGCATTGGAGAAGTTTGGGCGCATCGATATCGTAGTGAACAATGCCGGTATTCTCCGCGACCGTATGATCTTCAACATGACGGAAGAAGAGTGGGACGCTGTGATTAACGTGCACCTCAAGGGCTCGTTTGCCTGTACGCGGGCGGCAGCGCCACACATGCGTCAGCAAAAGAGTGGTCGGATCATCAATATCACCTCTACCTCGGGGCTGATCGGCAACTACGGGCAGGCCAATTATGCAGCTGCGAAGATGGGGATTGTGGGGCTCACCAAAGCGACGGCGCTCGACCTGGGCCGGTACGGCGCGACGGCAAACTGCATCGCTCCGTTCGCCTGGACGCGCATGATCGGTACCATTCCTACCGAGACCGAGGCGCAGAGAGCTCGGGTGGAAAAACTGAAGAAGATGGATCCTGGAATGATCGCGCCGTTGGTCGCGTTCCTCGCGAGTGATGCTGCCCAAGAAGTGACCGGGCAAATCTTCGGTGTCCGCGGGAAAGAGATTATCCTTTTTTCGCAGCCGCGGCCGATTCGTCAGATCGCTGATCTGGAAGGCTGGACCCCGGAAAAGGTCGCGGCCATCATTCCACAGGCGTTCAAAAATTCTTTTTACAGACTGGAAGTGACAACCGACGTCTTTCCCTATGATCCGATAGTCTGACCTCAGACCGGTGGACGAGAGCAATGTCAGGAGTTGGCGCCCGTTCGATTATTGACGAAATCTGTGACTATGCTCTGCACGTGGGGCGAGAGATTCCTTGGCTGGTGGAACCTCTGACCCCGGGTCGCGGCAAGGCCTATTTGCTCCAGCATATTCTGCGCAACCGCTTGTTGAGTGCCGTCATCCGTCCGGCGTGGGTGAGCCGTTGTCCTGACTTGGACGTCGTGCGCAAGACGATCGGCCAGATGCGCGAGGAATTGGTGTACGACGACGTCATTGCCCAGCCGCATACGGCTTTGCTCCGGCAAATGGGGCGCAACGTCGGGCTGACCGATGCCGAGATGGATACTGTCTCCCCTGTTCCCCTGGTCGAGGTCGCATTCAACGTGTGGGAAAATATCGCGCGCACCCGTCATTGGATCGCTGGCTGGCTTGCCACCTCGGTCGATGAGTTTATCATCACCAACCTGCCGAAACATAATTTTCAAGCGGAGGCCTGGAAACGCACCTTCGGCCTCAACGACGAACAGGTGTTTTTCTTTACCTACCACAGCAGGGCTGACGATGAGCATGCCGGACGCCGGGTGTGGGAGCCGATCGCGCGCCACCTGACGGACGAAAAAGACCGGCGCGAGGTCCTCGCTTGCACGAAGCTGGCACTCACGGCATTGCAGCTGTTCTACCAAGGGATTTGTGAACTCGGTGATCGCCTGGACCGGCAGCCTTGAGGGGCGTGGTCGGGAGGCACGAAAGAGAATTGCGGGCGCGGCCTGGTTTTCCTCTCATGACTGGAGTGACACAATGGCGGTGAATGAAAACCTGCGACGGCTCGTTGAACTGGCAGCCCCATACTGGGCCGGTGAAGCCGAAGTAGTGTGGACCTACTTTCAGAGTCCGTGGCGCACGAAAGAGACCGATCTCCTGTGGCTGCGTCGCCAGTGTTTCAAGGAGATTTGGGGCTCGGGCGTGGGCGACAAGACGAAAGGGCTCTTCCAGGGACCTGTGGCCTATCTGAGCACTGTGTTTCCCAAGATCGATATCGAGGTAGACCGGCACGAGGTGCTCGAGGTCATCGATGATCTGCGCACCGAGTTCTTCCACTACTGTCTGTTTGCCGACATCTACGACTATGTGAGCGGCGAAAAGCTCAATCCGCAACAACTCACCGGCTGGGAGGCCGATAACGAGCTGGCGCGCATGCGCTATGAGTATCGGGAGAAACGCGGCAAGCTGGGGTACTTTGCTGTCCGCTTCACCGAAGGGGGCTACTGCAGCATGTATAGGGCCGGGATGCGACTCGCCGGGACAGGGGAGTTGAATGAACGCATCGCACGGGCGTGCGCCCAGGTCTACAACGACGAGATCGGCCATATGCGAGCGGGCTTCGTCGGATTGGCGCGACAACAGCTGTCTGCGGCCGAATGGGAGGAGATCGCAGACATGGTGAAAAGAATCCTCTTGCAGCGGATCCACATGCGCAACGAGCAGTTTAGCTTCCCCCTGTCGGCTGAGCGCATTCGGGCCATTGCCGCCGGCGATATCGAGCCGATGGAGTTCGATTATACCGGGCTCGAGTAGATCGCTCTCTCTCCTCGAGTGCTCTGGCGCTACGGACTGTCCTGTGTAGAGCTACCCCGCGCAATGCGAAGGAAAGTAGACTGACCAATCTTATGAGAGAAGTGTTACGCTGCGCGACCTCTCGCCAGCAGTCGTAAGACCTTCTCTCGGATCAGGCCGGAGTCGATCACTGGCTTGATCAGGTAGTCGTCACAGTCGGCTGTGAAAACCTGCTCTGCGTCACTGCCGGGAATGTAGGCGGTGAACGAGATGATCGGCACGTCCCGTGCTGGGCCTTCCATGCTGCGGATGCGTCGCACCGCTTCCCGGCCGTCCAACACCGGCATTTGTAGGTTCATGAAGACGAGGTCAACCGGCTGCTGAGCCATCAGGTTGAGCGCATCCTGGCCATGTCCAGCTTCGAGGATCTCGAAGTCACCGATTTTGCGCAGCTTATAGGCGAGGATGAGTCGGTGGTCCTCGTTATCGTCGACCACAAGTACCCGTTTCGGTTTCATAACAGACTCTCATGACAGAGGGTGCAGCAGGGCAGACATAGGACCCGATGGCTAAAACGACCGAGGTAACCCCAGCTTTTCGCCGATGAAGTTGAGTACCATTTCATCGGTGATAGGAGCAATGCGGTAGAGGCGGGCATCGCGCCAGTAGCGTTGCATGTCGAATTCCATACTATAACAATATCCCCCGAGAATCTGCATGCCACGGTCTGCGGCTTGACAGGCTGCGTTGGCGGCGACCAGCTTGGCCATGTTGGCCTCGATGCCGCAGTCACGGCCGAGCGATTGCAGCCAGGCGGCCTTGTACGTGATCAGCTTGGCTAGCTCGATATCCGTTGCAGTACGGGCGAGTTCATGTTGGATGGCCTGAAATTGGCCGAGCGGTTTGCCGAAGGCCTGACGTTGTTGGGCATATTCGAGTGCATCGGCAAAAGCAGCCTGTGCCAACCCGAGGCAGATAGCGGCGACGAGGATACGCTCGTTGTTGAGCATAGGCAGGAGGTCATAGAACCCGTAGTCGAGGCGTCCGAGGATGTTGTCGCGCGGGACGCGCACGTCGTTATAAAAGACCGCAAAGGAGCTGGTGGCCCGGATGCCGAGTTTGTTGATCTTGCGGATCTCGACCCCAGGAGTTTTGGGATCGACCAGGAAGACGGTGATGCCTTCGGTTTTTTTCGCCGCGTGCGGGTTGGTGCGGGCATAGACCACCATGTAATCGGCCAGGTGGGCGCAGGTGGTCCACATTTTTGCGCCGTTGAGGATGAAGGAGTCGCCGTCGGCGCGAGCGGTGGTTTTCATCACATTGAGCACATCAGTCCCTCCGTCGGGTTCGGTGACAGAGATCGCGAACATGAGTTGCCCGCGGGCTAAACGGGGCAGCAGTTCTTGTTTCTGCCGCTCGCTACCGGCGAAAGCGAGCGCTTTGGCGCCGAAGCAGCTGGACATCATAAACGTGAGCGCAATAGACGCGCTCTTTTTCGCCATCTCCTCGACGACGATGACCATGTCCAGGATGTCGCCGCCAACGCCGCCATACTGCGGGTCGATGGGGATCCCGAGATACCCGGCTTCCGCCAGCTTCTCCCAGACCCGACGGGGAAATTCTTCTTTTTCGTCCATCTCGCGGATATAGTCGCGGGGACATTCGCGGTCCACCAGCCGGCGGATCTCCTGACGGAGGAGTTCTTTCTGTTCCCCAAGCTCGAAGTTGAGATCGCACTGTAGAGAAGGCATGGATATTCCTAGCGCTGCTCCTCACTAGATAGAGGCGCAGATTACCTGTACAGCGCTCGCGCTGTCAATCACGAGGCGGAGGACACGGCGCGAGCGTGCTCTCGTGCGTCGGATCTGTCGTTGACCCGGCACAACAGGCTGTGCTAGCGTCGCGTTGCTTTTTCTCTTCATAGACCACTGGTGGCTGGATCCCATGATTGCCCCCCTGACAGGGTTTCGCGTGCTCGATCTCTCGCGTGTGCTCGCCGGGCCGTATTGCACCATGCTCCTGGGCGACCTCGGAGCGGAGGTGATTAAGGTCGAACGGCCAGGGGTAGGTGACGATACGCGGGCGTGGGGACCGCCCTTTGCTGCCGGAGAGAGTGCCTATTACCTGTGTACGAACCGCAATAAAAAGAGCATCACCGTCAATCTCAAATCTGCCGAGGGACAGGAGATCATCCGGCGCCTCGCCTGCGTCAGCGATGTCGTGGTGGAGAATTTCAAGGTAGGAGAATTGACCCAGCTCGGATTGGGATATGAGCAGCTGAAGGAATTGAACCCCGAACTCGTCTACTGTTCCATCACCGGGTATGGTCAAACGGGTCCGGATAAGGACTTGCCCGGCTACGACTTCATCATTCAAGGGCGAGGGGGGGTGATGAGTATCACTGGCGAGCCCGATGGCGAGCCGATGAAGGTCGGGGTCGCTATTGTTGATATCACTGCTGGGTTGTTCGCTGCCAATGCGATCCAAGCCGCCCTGCTCGCCCGTGCCCGTACCGGACGCGGACAGGCGATTGATATCGCTCTCCTCGATACGCAAGTGGCTTGGTTAGCCAATGTAGCCAGTACCTACCTGGTGTCCGGGCAGCCTCCTGGCCGTTTCGGTAATGCTCACCCCACGATCGTTCCGTACCAGACGTTCCGTGCCCGCGAGGGGTGTTTTTGTCTGGCGGTGGGCAACGACGGGCAATGGCAACAGCTCTGCGAGGTACTTGGGCGTCCGGAGCTGGCGGCAGATCCTCGTTTCGCCACCAATCCGGCCCGCGTTCAGCACCGCGACGTGCTGATTCCTCTGCTCCAGGAGGTCTTTGCGACTCGAGAGATCGACTACTGGCTGCATACCCTGACAGCTGCGGGAATTCCGTGTGGTCCGGTGCAGACCGTCGTTCAGGTGTTTGCTGATCCTCAAGTACTCGCGCGCGAGATGGTCTGGACGGTACCGCACCCGACAGCAGGGGTGGTGCGACTGCTCGGATCACCGTTGAAGCTGTCGGAAACTCCTGCAAAGTGCTACACCCCTCCTCCTTTGCTGGGTGAGCATACCGAGCAGATATTGTCCTCCTTGCTGGGCTATACACCGCAGGAAATCGCCCGTCTGCGTGCGAGCGGCGCAATTTAATCCTGTCGAGTAGGGAGTCCTTGACATACCCCCTTCACAGTCACGACAATAGATGAACATTTCTATGGCCGCGCGACGTTCTCTCTTTTTACTCTGGCTCTTGCTCTTGTGGGTTCCTTTGCATCCGATCTCTGGGGTTTCATTCTGGGGAGCTGCCGTGCGCGCATCTGTCGATCTCCTGCCTGGCTGGGAGGAAACCGCCGCCGGCTCCCATCGAGAGGTATTCAGGGAAACCTCTTCGGTCTCTCAGGAACTCAGCGTGCAAAGCGAGCGGCAGAGTAAAAAGCTTTGCCTGCTGATTCGTCGTCCGGAGGCGAGGCACCCAGATCAGAACCGAACCCTGCGTGTGCTTTCCTCTGCGCTGCAGATAACCCATCCACTGCAGCTCTTTTTCCCCCGGAAACTCTGCCCTCCAACTTCTGCCGATCCGGACGCACCGCCCGTGAGCTAGCCTCCATGGTGGCAGGTCGCGCGTGACTGCGCGACCAGTGTGAAGCGTTGACTTGGGGCGTGGTCGCCTGGCGTTGCGGCGTACCGCCCGTGCCCCTTATCTCTGGAGGAGAGGCTCATGGCTGATAGGAGAGACCCTGGCACGACCCAGCAGCATTTATCCTCACCTGCGAATGCTCAACCTGACGGACAGAGTGGAGAGACCCATCTGACTCTGGTGGCAAAGGCCATTTTCTGGCTTTTGCTCCTTCCGGTTGGCTTACTGCTCTTGGTCAGGTGGGTACTGCAGTCGGGCTGGCTGCAGCCCTAGTGGAGAGGAAATCACGCGTTGTTGCGCCTGCTTGAAACAGATTTTCTCCGAGGAGGGTGCAATGTTCGATTTGAGTCCAGAAATGTGGGTAGTCGTGATTCTGGTCGCGACCGGGATCGGTGGTGCGTTGATGTGGTGGAGCACCAGCTCGCGAAAGAAGCGCTGAAGGAAGAAGGAGGAACCAGATGGACACTAACGTGATGTGGCTTGGACTGCTCGTCGTGCTCGCGTTGGGTGCGATGGGCGTGCAATTTGTCATCAATCTACGGAACCGGCGGCGGAGGAAGCAGTCGTCTGCTTTCTGAACGGTGCGGCTGCCTCAGGCCTTGCGTGAGCCGTGAGAGAAGGCCTGAGGAGCAGCTGCAAGGAGCTGCTTGCCCCGGCAGGTGCAGGGGAGCTGAAGTCTCCTGCGCGCCGGGGCGCCAGCCCACCATGGAGCATATAGAAGGAACAGGAAATGGGAATGATGAAAATCGCCGAGGGACCCAGGTACAAGAAAACCGGGAGTCCTCTCCAGAAAAAGCAGCGACAGCTTGCGCGGCTTGCATCCCTCGTGTTTGCCGATATTTTGCCGCAGATTACGGCCATAACGAAACAACCGGCAAAAAGATCCGCGAAGCAGCATCGCGTTTGGATAGCAAGGACACGACAATGAAGTGGAGAGCGTGTGCTCTCTCTTTCTTCTTCGTTTTCTTGCAAGACAATTGCCGCCAGTGACAAGGCGGAGTTTTTTCATCGATCTGGATACGCGTTGTCGTCATCGTAATGAGGTGTATGCATGCTGGTGTTAACCCTTGGGATTAGTGTTTTTGGCCTGCTCTATGCCTACTGGTTGGCACGTTTTGTTCTGCAGGAAGGCACCGGAACCGAAGGCATGCGTGCTATCGCTGACGCCATTAAGGAAGGGGCAGAAGCGTTTCTGCGCAGGCAGTATCGAACGATTGGCATCCTTTCTGTTGCGGTCGCGCTCTTGATTTACGTGCTCTATGCCTTTGCGAAAGGCGATCCTGAACAAGCCTGGCGCACCACGGTGGCGTTTCTCTTCGGAGCGTTCTGCTCGGCCCTCGCCGGCTATATCGGTATGTTTATTTCCATTCGTGCCAACATCCGTACAGCGAACGCGGTGCGCACCAGTATGGATCGTGCGCTCAAGATCTCCTTCCGGGGTGGGGCGGTGAGT
>JANWXO010000155.1 GCA_025057295.1 Candidatus Binatia bacterium
ACCGGGGAGCATCGTGGTAATGATCCTGGCCGGGAGTGTGCTGCCGCTGTCTTCAGAAGAGCTGGCGATTTTTTCTACGCCCCTCACCGAACTGCCCTATCTCAACATCTACCGCTTTCTGCGGCCGCTGGGGGTACGCGTCCCGGAGCTGTATTACGACGGCCACGCGGATGGATTTCTCTTGTTGGAAGATATCGGCGATCTCTCGTTACGGGACGCTGCCGCGCAAGTGCCGGCGGCGGAAGTCGAGCAGCTTTACCGGCGTGCTATCGATCAGTTGGTGCTGTTGCAAGTTGAAGGAACACGGCGCCGCGTTGACACCTGCCTGGCGTTCCAACAACGGTTCGACCAGCGGTTGTTCCTGTGGGAGTTCGAGCACTTCATCGAGTGGGGGCTGGAGAAACGCGTCGGGCACCCTCTCCCCCTCACCACAGGACAGGAACTGCGGGGGATCTTTGTCGACATTGCTGCACGGCTCGATCGAGTGCCTTGTTTCCTCAACCACCGGGACTACCACAGCTGGAATCTGTTCGTGCAGCACGACGAGATCCGTGTGATCGATTTTCAGGACGCGTTATTGGCTCCAGCGACCTATGATTTGGAAACGCTCCTGAACGATCGTGATACTCCGCAGATCATCACACCCCCTTTGGAGCAGGCCCTGGTGCAGTATTATCACGCTGTGTGGCACGACCGCGGTGGCCCACCGTTCCCCTACGAGCGCCTGTGGGAGGAGTACAATCTGTGCTTACTGCAAAAGGCATGTAAGGTCGTGGGGCGGTTTTATTATTTGGAGCTGGCCAAAGGCAAGAGCGGCTACACCCGTTATATCCCCCCTACGCTGGCGACGATCCGTCGCGTGCTCACCCGGCTGCCACAATACGGGCGCTTAGCCGAGATCATCGCTGAACACTTCCCGGGGTAACGCATGCGGGCGATGATCCTTGCGGCCGGATTCGGCACCCGACTCCAGCCGCTCACCCACCGGCTGCCAAAAGCCTTGATCCCGGTCGCTGGCCGGCCGCTCATCGAGTACGGGTTGCTGTTTCTCAAGTCGCACGGCATCGCCGAGGTGGTGATTAACCTGCACCATCTGGGGGAGCAGATTCGGACCGCGTTAGGTGATGGCAGGAGGTACGGCCTGCGCATTACGTACTCCTGCGAAGAACAGCTGCTCGAAACCGGCGGTGGCATCAAGCAGGCACAGCCGTTCCTCGATGGTGACACCTTCGTGGTGCTGAACTGTGACACGATTATCGACCTTGACCTGGAAGCTCTGGTGGCGGTGCACCGTCGGACGCGGGCTGTTGCGACGTTAGTGCTGCGTCCCGATACCGACGCGGTGCGCTACGGTCTTGTGGAAACCGACGCAAGCCATCGCATTCGCCGCTTGCGTGGGTACCCACCCGCAGTCGAGGGACCCTTGTTTCCCTATATGTTCACCGGCTTGCAGGTGCTGGAACCGCGGGTTTTTGCTTTCATGCCAGCGGAGAAGCCATTCAGTACGACCCGTGAGTTGTACCCGCGGATGTTACATGCTGGTGAGCCGTTGTTCGGCTATATTCATACCGGCCCGTGGATGGTGGTCGATGACGCCGAGGGCATGAGGCGTGCGACCCATGCGCTCCTCTCCGGCCAGGTTCGTCTCTCATACGTGCAGCTCCGATAGGCAAAAGGACAAAAATGGGGTGCGAAATTCTTATATTGCGAACCGGCGACCCACCGCGACGGGTGCGAGAGCGGTGTGGGTCCTACGATCAAGCCATTATCACAGCGCTCGGGAGCAAGGTTACCTGTGTCGTGGTCGATGCCCGCACCGAGTCGTTGCCCGAGCCTGTCTACCCAGGGATTCTCATCACCGGCTCCGCTGCATCGGTGTACGATACAGATAGGTGGATCCGGCACAGTGAAGAGTTCCTGCGGCGAGCAGCCGACAGGGGCAGCGCGATCTACGGGATTTGTTTTGGACATCAGTTGCTCGCCCAGGCATTCGGCGGCAGAGTAGAGCGATGTCCGCGCGGATGGGAGTTGGGTACGGCTGCGGTTTCGCTGACCGACGCGGCTCTGTCAGACCCGCTGTGTGCTGGTCTGCCGCAGGAGTTTCTTGCCCAGCAGAGTCACGGGGATGTGGTGGTCGAGCTGCCCAGTGGGGCGGTGCGGCTGGCTAGCAACGCGCACTGGCCCATTCAGGCGTTTCGCCTGGGGGAGAAGATCTGGGGGACCCAGTTTCACCCTGAGTTTACAGTAGCGATGATGGAAGGCCTGGTGGATGTGTTGACGGCGACCCTGCCGGCGACACTCTTCCCAACTCTCGCGGGGGTGCCATCGATCAGGGACCAGATCTGCGCCGGTTTGCGTGAGACCCCTGAGGCGAGACAGTGCTTGCGCAATTTCCTGCAGTTCCTCCTGACTGAGCATGCCTCACAACACACCCGCCCGCGATGAGAGAGGATCAGGGGGAAGCTGGGAATCAGCAGAGACGTTTTGCTTCAAGGCTGGGGCAGGATGTCGGAGGCCGCAATCGTCAGGCCATTCGGCAGAACAAGCTCTTCTCCCTCATAGACCAGCCTTTGCCGGTTATAGTGTCCGGCAGAGGGGATCGGGTCGGTAAATATTTCTACCCTTCGTTCATTCAGGTTCACGACCCAGTACTCCGGGATGGCGCTGGCGGCATACGCCGAGGCCTTCTGGGTGCGGTCGTAAGAGAGCGAAGTGTCCGCCACTTCAATGACCAGCAAGGTGTCGTTGAGGATCGGGGGAGCTTGAATTCGGACAGCAGCAGTAGAGCCGAGAATGCGGAGCAGCATGCACAGCAAGCGGTGGACAGCCGCAGGGTGCGGGCTGTTTTGCGGGCTCATGGTCATGATGGTTCCATCGAGCAGCTCCACCTTTTCATGCTGAAAGAGATCAGCCATGCTGTGGTATTCTGCGCGGGTAAAGCGATGCGGGGCATATGGGCGTGTCGCGACATGGAAAAAAGTTTAGCGTGCCAAAGCGGCCAACACAATCAATCGACTGCTGCTATGCGCACTGTCTCGCTCAGTCGTGCGGCTCTTCCGTCTTCGGGCGCCAAACGTCCAGCCGCAACCACATCATCGTGTGAGAACGAGACCCACAGGTTCTTCGCCCGCGCCTCGGCAAAGAAGCGCTTCTTGGCCGCGATAGTGGTGAGCGGGTCGGTATCGTACGCGGCGTTCCAGGCCAACCGCAGGTGCGCTGTTGTCGGCACGATATCGGCCAGGTGGATGAGGCCAGTGCCGCCGGCCTCGACGATCACGCATTGGTGCGGAGTGGTGTGGCCGCCGGAGACGACGGTACGGACTTGGGGAGTGATGTGTGTATCGCCGTCGAGCAGGACCACCTTGTCTAACGGTCGCAGACATTCGGCAGCATGCCGATACGCCGCGGCTAACCGTTCGTCCGGTGGCGCCAACGCCAGTTCCCACTCGGCTCTCTGGATATACACGCGTGCATTGGCGAAGACCGGTTGTACCTCGCCGCTGGGAGATTTGTCGATCACGCCACCGACGTGATCGAAGTGCAAGTGCGAAAGAATGACGTGGGTGACGTCGGCAGGCGTAAACCCAAGCCGGCGCAATCCCCCGGCTAAGCCTGCACCGACTTCGGGAGTATACATCGCCCGTTCCCGCTCGCTCAGGCGGTTGCCGATCCCGGTGTCGACCAAGATCACCCCCTGCTCGGTGACGAACAGCGGACAGGTGAGGCTCAGCTTGATGCGATGGCGAGCGTTGGCAGGTTTTTCTTTTTCCCACAGTTCCCGCGGGACGATGCCGAATTGCGCTCCGCCGTCGTCCCACCAAAACCCGGCGTTGAGAAAATAGATGGTGATGTGTCCGGCCTGCAGCATGTGCGTGACTATAGCCGAGGCAGGAGAGAAAACCAATGAGAGAGAAAGGAGGTTTGACAACTGCGCGGCCTTCGGTCTACAGTCAAAACCCGCTAGGCGCGAGTCACGATCCACGCCGCAAGGAGGGCATGGCGCATGAAAGTCGGCGTCTCGGTGTTCCTGACGGACAAAAGCGGCAATCCTGGAGAGATTGCTCGCACGGCGGAAAACCTCGGGTTCGAGTCGATGTGGGTCGCGGAGCACATCGCCGTTCCGACCCACTACACCACCTACTACCCCCGGTCGGCCGACGGCAAAGTCCCGGAGTTTTACGCATATCTTGTCGATCCGCTGGTTGCCCTCGCCGCTGCTGCCCAAACGACGACGACGATCCGCTTGGGGACGGCGATCTATCTCTTGCCGCAGCATGATGTGATCGCTACCGCCAAGGCGACCGCCACTCTCGACCGCTACAGCAACGGTCGGTTGATTTTCGGTGTGGGCGCGGGGTGGTTTGCCGAAGAAGCCCAACTGTTCGGGGTGCAATTCAAGCGACGCTGGCACCACCTGCGCGAGGCGGTAGAGGCGCTGCGCGAGCTCTGGAGCTCAGACGAACCGAGGTACGAAGGCACTTTTGTCAAGTTCCCCCCGATCAGAATCGGTCCAAAACCGCTGCAGAAGCCGTTTCCCCCTATTTTTCTCGGAGCGCACGATCCGCGGTATGCCCCGAAGCGGGTGGCGCGCTACGCCGACGGCTGGTTCCCGGCGAACCTGTCGCCCGAACAGTTTGCCCAGGCGATTCCCGAGATCAAGCGGCAGGCGAGAGACCTCGGCCGGGACCCGGAGCGCTTGGAGTTTTCGGTGTTGCTGATGGCGCAGGGGGACGGACCATCGGTCGATACCATGAAGCGCTACCAGGAGGCCGGGGTGCACCGCGTCATTGTCCTCGCCTGGGCAGCCGCCTCGGGCAGTGGCGTGGAAGCGGTGAAAGGGTTGGCCCCCGTCGTCGAGCGGGCCCAGCACGTCTAATACTGTGTGTCGCCCAGGATGGGAAGGGTGCCAGAAAGGGAGGACACTATGGAACAACGAGTGATCGGCACGCGATTGCCCAAAGTAGATGCCCCGGAGCGGGTGAC
Source organism: Candidatus Binatia bacterium (assembly GCA_025057295.1). Taxonomy (GTDB): domain Bacteria; phylum Desulfobacterota; class Binatia; order Bin18; family Bin18; genus JANWXO01. Next base: position 4,984 of record JANWXO010000155.1, read on the forward strand.
CGGGAAGGCCGCTTTTGGGGCTGATCTCCACCTGCCCGGCATGCTCTGGGCCAGGATCGTTCGCAGTCCCTATCCGCACGCACGCATCAAAAAGATTGATACCAGCAAGGCGCTCGCCCTGTCGGGGGTGAAGGCGGTGATCACCGCCGCCGATCTCCCGCCGCTGGCGAAGGGAGCAACGGCACCACTCGTCGGGGAAATGAGCATCGATCTCACCGCCATCCGCGAGATTGCCCTGGCGTCGGACAAGGTCCGTTATCATGCGCAGTCCGTGGCTGCCGTGGCGGCGGTGGACCCGTTTACTGCGGAAGAAGCTGCCCGCTTGGTCGAAGTCGAATACGAAGAGTTGCCAGTGGTAGAAGATGTCCTGCAGGCGATGCGGCCCGACGCCCCCCTGGTGCACGAAGATCTCTATACCGTGGACGAGGCGACACGCCAAAAGTCGACGCACCCCAGCAACATCGCGGCTCATATGGTCTACAGCCGCGGGGATGTGGAGGCCGGGTTCCGCGCGGCTGATGTGGTGATCGAACGCACCTACCGTACACAGATGGTCCATCAGGGCTACCTGGAACCGCAGGCCTGTGCTGCGCGCGTTGAGCCGGATGGCAAGATCACCGTGTGGACCTCTACACAGGGAGTGTTCACGGTGCGTACCCAGCTGGTGGAGCTCCTCGGTTTGCCGGCCAGCCGTATCAAAGTAGTGCCGATGGAGATCGGCGGCGGCTTCGGCGGCAAGGCCCTGGCCCTCTTCGAGCCGATCGTTGCGGTGTTGGCGCAGAAGACCGGTCGGCCGGTGAAGCTCGTGCTATCGCGCGAAGAGGTGCTGCGCGCGACCGGACCTGGTGCGCCAGCGGTGATCACCGTGAAGGCCGGCGCTACGCGGGACGGGAAGCTGACCGCTGTCTCCACCGTGATGCGCTACGACGCCGGGGCCTTTCCCGGTTCCCCAGTCGGACGGGGCATCCTGGTGGGCCTGGCCCCGTATAAACTAGAAAACATGCGGGCAGAGGGGTTCGACGTGGTCACCAACAAGCCGCGCGTGCAGGCCTATCGTGCACCGGGGGGTACGCCTGCGGCCTTTGCCGTCGAGGCGCTGATGGACGAGCTGGCCGAGGCGATCGGCATGGATCCTCTGGAGTTTCGTCTGCGCAACGCCGCCGACCAGGGTGACCTGTTACCCCTGGGGATGCCCCTCAATCGCGTCGGCCTCAAAACCATGCTGGCACAGGTCAAAACCCATCCCTGCTGGACCACACCGCTCCACGGACCCAACCGCGGCCGAGGATTCGCTTTAGGGTATTGGATCGGGGGAACGTTTACCTCCAGTGCCGAGGTGCGCATCAATCCCGATGCGACGGCATCGGTCTTCGTCGGTACGGTGGACCTCACCGGTACCCGCACCACTATCGTCCAGATGGTGGCCGAAGAGCTCCACTTATCTCCGTCGGACATCTCGATTACGGTTGGGGATACAGATACGGCACCATATGCAGACCTGAGTGGCGGCAGCCGCATCACGTACACGATGAGCGCAGCGGTTTACCAGGCCTGTCAGGACGCCCTCGCCCAACTCAAAGAGCGTGCGGCGGACAAACTCAAGGTCTCGCCGGCCGACGTCGAGTACGGCGAACGGCGCTTTTGGGCGAGAGGCGAGCCGCAAAAGACGGTCACCCTCAAAGAGCTGGCGCGGGAAAGTATCGCCTGGGGCAAGGGACCGATCATCGGCAAGGGCAGTACGACCCGCATGCAGCCGGCCCACGCCTATGCAGCCCACGTCGCCGACGTCGAGGTCGACCCGGAGACCGGCAAGGTCAAAGTGTTGCGCTACACCTGTTTCCAGGATGTCGGTCGGGCGATCAACCCCGTGCAGGTCGAAGGGCAGATGCAGGGTGGAGCGGTGCAGGGGATTGGTTGGGCCCTGACCGAGGAGTATGTCTTCGAGCGCGGCGTGCTGAAGAACGCTAATCTGCTCGATTACCGCTGCCCTGTCGCGCTCGATCTTCCCATGATCGATACGGTAATCGTCGAGGTGCCTGCGTCGGAGGGACCGTATGGGCTCCGCGGCACCGGGGAGGTCCCCATCGTTCCGCCAGGAGCGGCACTAGCCAATGCCATTTACCGGGCGACCGGGGTACGTCTCTATGAACTTCCTATGACACCAGAACGGGTATTTTGGGCCCTGCGTGCTCATCAGGAGACAGGGGCAGAGCAGATGGCGGCAGCCGACTGAAGGAGGATCACACCGTGCGCGCGTTTGCCTATGCGGCTCCACAGCACCTGCACGAAGCGATCGAGTTACTGTCCCGCGCAGACGGCGAAGGCCGGCCGCTGGCCGGTGGGACAGACCTGATCGTGCAGATGAAAGAAGAGCGGAAGACTCCGAGTCTGGTTGTTGATGTCAAGCGGATTCCCGAGCTCAACATCCTGACGTGGGACGAGCAACAGGGCTTGCGCATCGGTGCCGCCGTCTCCTGCACGCGCATCGCCACTTTTGCGCCGGTACAGCAGTACTATCCCGCTTTAGCTGAAGCCTGTGGTCTGATCGGCTCCGTGCAAATCCAAAACCGCGCTGCATTGGGCGGGAATTTCTGCAATGCGGCGCCTTCGGCCGATGCCGTTCCCCCGGTGCTCGTTTACGGGGGAACGCTCGTCATCGCCGGTCCTGCGGGCCGCCGCGCGTTACCGGCGGAGGAGTTCTTTGTCGGTCCGGGCCAGACCGT
>JANWXO010000156.1 GCA_025057295.1 Candidatus Binatia bacterium
AGGGACCAAAGGAGGGAAGCATGCTCGCGGTTTTTTCGGCTCCTAGCCACTATGTGCAGGGGAAAAACGCTACCGCTGCGCTTGGCCATGAGATGAAGCGGCTGGGACTGACCGGGCCAGCGCTGATCGTTGCCAGCAAAAGTGTCATCCGTCTGCTGACCGAGGTGTGGCAAAAGCATCTCGGCGAAGCGGGTATTGCCCATGCGGTGTACCAGTTCGGCGGGGAGTGTTCCTACCCAGAAATCGAGCGGATTAAAAGCGCGGCCACAGCCAATCATAGTCGTGTCATCATCGGTGCGGGGGGCGGCAAGGTGCTCGATGCTGCCCGCGCAGCGGCAGACGATCTCAATCTCCCCGTAGTCAATTGTCCGACCGTTGCCTCCAGCGATGCGCCGTGCAGTGCCCTGTCGGTCATCTATACCGAAGACGGGGTCTTTCAGGAGTATCGTTTCTACCGCAAAAACCCCGATCTTGTCCTGGTGGATACCCAGGTAATCGCCAAAGCTCCTCCCCGCCTCCTGGTGGCTGGTATGGGTGATGCCCTCGCCACCTGGTTCGAAGCCAAAACCTGTGTCGAGGGGCACATCCGCAATATGCGCGGAGGCGCCTCGACCCGTAGCGCTGCAGCGTTGGCAGAGCTCTGCTATCGGATCCTCATCGAAGACGGCGCGGATGCGCTGCGGGCGGTGCAGACGCAGGTCGTCAACCCGGCCCTCGAGCGTCTCGTAGAGGCCAACACCTTGCTCTCCGGCTTAGGGTTTGAGTCGTCCGGGCTTGCCGCAGCTCATGCGGTCCACAACGGCCTCACGGTTGCCCCGCCGACGCATGCCTATTATCACGGCGAGAAAGTCGCGTATGGGTTGCTCGTGCAGCTGGTCCTCGAGGGCCAGCCACGCTCGGTGATCGATCCGGTCTTGAACTTTGCTTCTACCGTCGGGCTGCCGATTACGCTGGCAGAAGTTGGCCTGGCCGAGGTGTCGCGGGAGATGTTGGAGCAGATCGCCACCCGTGCGACGGCGGAAGGGGAAACGATCCACAATGAACCCTTTGAGGTCCGGCCCGATATGGTCGCCGATGCCATCCTCGCCGCCGACGCCATGGGGAGGGCGTGGCGGCGGACTGCTGTCAGTCAGAGCTGAGGGCTCAGGCCGAGGAGGAGGGTGACCGCGAGATATCTTTCCCTACCACGATGGCAGGCGGACCTCTCGCTCGGCGGCAAGTCGAGAGAGAACCCGCGAGACGTGCTCAGTTCGGGGTGGCGGCGACCTCGTGGAGCTGCCCGGTGTGCACGTCGTAGATAAACCCCCGCACCGAGAGGTGTGCAGGTATCCAGGGGTGAGAGCGGATTTTCTGCACCTGCTGGCGCACGTTTTCGCTGAGGTCCGAGAAGGCATGGAAGCAGGCAGGTGCTACAGTGGCCGTCCCGCTAGCTTGTTGCAGGCGCGCGCGCAGTTCTTCGTCGCGAAATTTTACCATGCCGCAGTCGGTATGATTGATGATCATCACCTCCTGCGTTCCGAGGAGGTGGTGCGAAATCAACAACGAACGCAGCGCATCCTCGGTGACGATGCCGCCAGCGTTGCGGATGATGTGGGCGTCACCGGTCTGTAGCCCAAGTATCTGTTCGAGCGTCATCCTGGCGTCCATGCAGGCGATGATGGCCAATCTGCGTGCCGGTGGCCCAGGCAGGTGGGCGAGAGAAAACTGACGGGCATAGGTCGCGTTGGCAGCGAGCACCTCATCGATCACACTCATGCGTCTCCTCCTGTCAGGCGTATGTCAGGTTTCGTTACAACAAGGCTGGCGAAGTTGCCGGCACTACCCGGCAGCCCAGTTAGCGCGCAGGAACGCGCCTACACGGGCGATAGCTTGTTTGCCCTCTGGTAACATCGGGTGAAAGGCGTGCCAGACGTGAATCATGTCATCCCAAATCTCCAACGTGCTCTGCACCCCATCAGCCCGTGCCTTTTCATGCAGCTTGATCGCATCGTCGAGCAAAACTTCGTCTCGACCCACATGGATCAGCAGCGGCGGTAGTGAGCGGAGGTCGGCAAAATTGGGGGACGCATAGGGGTGTTTCGGATCTGTCCCCTGGAGGTAGAGTTGGGCCATCGTAGTGATGTCGGAGGTCACCATGGGATCTGCCTCCGCGCGGGTGCGGTATGAGTCGTTGGAGCAGGTCAGGTCGGACCACGGACTGATGCAGACGGCCGCGGCCGGGAGGGGAAGGCCTTGATCGCGGGCGGAGATGAGGGTGGCGACGGTCAGCCCACCTCCAGCCGAGTCCCCTGCAATCGCGAGCGCGCGCGGTGCGAACCCTTGCTCCAGCAGCCACCGGTACGACGCCACCCCGTCTTCCACGGCTGCCGGGAAGGGATGTTCTGGGGCGAGGCGATAATCGACGAGCAAGACGGCCGCCCGCGCTGCGCGCGAGATTTCACCCGCGAGCGACCGGTGGGTGTTTGGCGATCCCATGATGTACCCGCCGCCGTGTAGGTATAGAATGGCGTGCTGCTGCTGGAGTTCGGGTGCCCGTAGCCATTCGGCTGCCCGGCCGGCGACGGTGACGTGTTCGACCGCAATGTCGTCCGCCACCTTGAACGCCACGTTCTCCATCCCTTGGCGCCGCTGTGCGAGGGTAACGTTGGTGCCCGGTGGCAGCGCTTTTTCTCGCAAAATCCGTTTCAACTTGATGATCTCTGCTCCTGCCATAGGGACTCCTCCTCCTATGGATGTTGGTGCTGGGGACGCACAGCCGCCGTTGTCTCTTGGGCGAGCAGCTTGGCGACGTCGTGCTCGACGACCGTACCTTTGAAGAAGTCTGGGTTGATCGCCGTTTTGTGTCTGACCGGGTTGACGAACACAAAGTCGCGGAAGTCTTCGGGACTGATCACACCGTCTTCGACCAGCTCGTACGCCTCGGCAGCGGCATCGCGCATATCCGGCAGGTCCCAGTGACCGAGGTCTGAGCCGTAGATCGCGTTGAGACGAGCGCCGAAGGGATTCTTCTTCTCGTCGAAGGCCCAGGCGGTGACGCGATCATCGCCTTCGCAGCCGAAGTAGAACCGCGGTACGAAGAGGTCGTAGATATCCTCGGCACGCTCGATCCGACACGGTGCCCACTCGTCGAGGTCGGCCGGATTTTCTTCCCGCGCGCCCCACAGCAGCTGTGAGCGATCGTCGAGGTTGCGTAGCTTGTTGGCGAATGATTCCCCGCCGTATTTGGCGAACAGCTCGTACAGCAGGGGTTCGTCGAGGTTGGCGGGGTCGAAGTGCTCCAGGAACTGCACGTTGTGTTTTTTCCAATGCCCGACCAGATCGCCGTACAGACTGCACGCCCATCCTACCCCACCTTCCAAGAAGGCAAAGCGCAGCTGGGGGAAGCGACGGGTCACGCCGCCGAAAAAGAGGGACTTACAGAGCGCCTCGGCCGAGGCGGCGAAGTGGCCAATATGGTTGTACATGAAGTTGGAAATGGAGGTCCGGCTGCCCCAGCCGACACCGAGAGAGTGGAACGTGGGGGCCACTTTCAGCTCGACGCACTTCGCCCACACGGGATCATAGTCATAGTCGCTATCGATCCCAAAAGTGTCGAGCCAGAATGCATAGCGGCTCAGTTCCGGGGCGTGCTGCACGAGCGCCTTGACGGGCCGGCGCACATAGGCCGCCATCAGCGGCACTTTCAGCCTCAGCTCTTTCACGGCGTATTCCAGTTCCTCGATCGCCTCTTGGGGCGTATGCATGGGGATCATAGCGACCGGGGTCATGCGGTCGGCGTACTCGCGGAAGATATCGGCGTGATACGTGTTAAAGGCGCGGCAGGCGATACGGCGCAGCTCTTCGTCTGCCATGTGCAGTGCTGCCATGCCGAGGCTAGGATAGATGATCGTAAAGTCGATACCCATCTCGTCCAACCGCTCGTGCAGCAGCTTCGGCAGTGAGCTTGTGGCGCGGTCGAGCGTGTTTTTCGTCGGATGCACCCACCAGTGGGGGCGCGGGACGCGGCGCTCACGACGTTCCTGCCACGAGAGCCGATACCACAGGAACGAAAACGGGATGTCCGGAGCCGCCTTGAACCGCTCGACTGCCTGGCTTCCGCCGATGGCGCGAAAATAGTCGAAGAGGACAGGTTCAAATTCTGCCGTATGCCCGTCCGAATCGATGATCGGGTGATGCAGACGGGCGCGGACCGCTGCAGAGCGAGAAATCGAGGATCCCATGAGTCCCTCCTCTCTTGAAGATGGCTCTCCTGACAGCCGGAAGCCGTACGCGATCCTATTGCACTCCCGTCGCCAACAGTTCTTGCACCGGCTTTTCCACCACCGTGCCGGTAAAAAAGTCCGGGTTCGTTCCTGTCCAGAGTGTGACCGGGTTGGTGAAGACGAAGTCGCGAAAGTCTTCTGCGGTGATCACCCCGTGTTCGACCAACTCATAGGCCTCCTCTATGACCTCGGTCATATCCGGGACGTCCCAGTGGCCGATGTCGGAGCTGAACACCGCCCGGATCTTCACCCCGAAGGGATTGGCGCGGGTGTTGAAAGCCGTGGCGTTCATCGGATCGTCGGCTTCGCAGCCGAAGTAGAAGTGCGGCACGAAGAGGTCTCTAATATCCTCTGCCTTGGTAATGCCACAGCGACGGAAATCATCCCGCTCCTCCGGAGCCTCTTTCAGGTTGATCATGGTGCCGATCGCAGTGTTGAGGTGCTCGAGTCTCCCCGCGATGACTTCGCCACCGTAGCGCCGACAGAGGTCGAGCAGCAGCTCGGTATTGAGGTTGGCCGGGTTGTAGTTTTCCAACGCTTCCACATTGCGTTTTTTCCACCGCGCGATCAGGTCGGCGTAGATGCGCGCGCCTGTACTCACTCCGCCCTCGAGGAAGGCGAATTTGAGCGAGGGAAAGCGACGGGTCACACCGCCGAAAAAGAGCGCCTTACAGAGTGCTTCCCCGGCTTCGGCGAAGTGGCCGATGTGGTTATACATGTAGGTTGATAGCGAAGTCCGACTGCCCCACCCCATGGCGGCAGAATGGAAGGTCGGGGCGACCCTGAGTTCGACGCATTTGGCCCAGACCGGATCGTAGTCGTACTCGCTGTCCAGGCAGAAGGTATCGAGCCAGTAGGCAAAGCGGGCTACCTCGGGCGCGGTACGGGCCACGAACGGGATCGGCCGCACCACATGCCCCGCCAGCATGACTGCTTTCATGCCTAGGGTGGTGACAGCGTACGCTAACTCTTCGAGCGCTTCCTGTGGCGTGTGCATCGGGATGACGGCGACCGGAATCAGGCGGTCGGCGTACTCCCGGAAGATATCGGCATGGTAGGTGTTGAACGCGCGGCAGGCAGCCCGCCGCAGTTCTTCGTCGTCCATGTGCGGGGGGAAGAGGCCGAGAGTAGGATACAACACGGTAACGTCGATGCCGAAGTCATCTAGCCGCTCGTACAACAGCTTGGGCAGCATTGCGGTGGCGCGGTCGAGGGTGTTTTTCGTGGGAAGCGCCCACCACGGTGGGACCGTAGCACGCTGATCGCGACGCTCGGCTGGGCTCAGCCGGTGCCAGTTCAGCAAGCCGCTGATACTGGCCGCCATGCCGTTGAACCGCTCGGTTTTATAGCGCTCGACAATGCGCGATCCGCCAATTTGCCGCAGATACTCCATGACCGCGGGCTCGAATTCCACGGTGTGGCCATCAGAGTCAATGACCGGGTGAGGTAGCCGCGCCCGCACAGCTGCCGATTTTGACAGTGTCGTTCCCATGGAAGGCCCCTCCTTTGTCGTATGGTCACGATCAACTCAGGCTATTGCGCTCTCTAGCCCACACGCAGGGGATGAGCAAGACCTCTGTTGCCCGGCTGCCTCTACTTTGCACCCTCATCGTAGTTGGATACCTGCTCTCTGCGGAACTCCCTTGGCTCGCGCGGGCGCAGCTCATCCGCGCCTGCACGCTTCATGCCTCCGCCGGACAGCGAGCCGTCTCCACAGCAGATGCGCGCTCAACCCTCTCCTTCACATCCGTATGGGGTGCTACGGCGACCCTGACGGAGTGATCGTACAGATGGCGTCCGGCGCTTCGATTTTGAGGACCAGGGATTCACTCACGGTGAAATTTTCGTGTGCTGCATCGGGTCCGAGATAGGATACCTGCAGATCCTGCCCGAGAATGATCGTCCCGACGTCCTGCGCGACGAGGACACCTCCCTCGATCGCCGCTTTGACGATACCGCGGGTGCAGAGCCGTTTGAGGTGCTCGATCTGCAGCAGGTCGGTCCCGGCGTAGCGGCGGAATAGATTGTTGTACAGCGCCGGCGCCAAGGCCAGGCCATACGGCCCCCGGTGACCTTTCTCGTCCAAAATATTGACTGCCGCAATGACGTCTTCGAGCACCTGGTCTACGCTCTGCCAGTTGCCCCCTTTGAGGATGTTGCGTCCTTCGACCGTCAGGAGTCCTGGCAGGTGAAAGTCGGGCTGGCCGCGATAAATAAACTCTTCCTCCCGTTGCGCCACCGCTTGTGCAGCGTCTTCAGCGACCCGCAGGTTCAACGGCTGCCCCATCGCTTCGTAGGCGGCGATGCGCCGCTTGGAGAGGGCAAAGCGTCGGTAGATCATGGGCACCGACAGAGCGCGGCTGACAACCGCGCTGGCTTCGCCGGGGCCAGGTTGGCGACACAGATCGTCGTTGCCCACCTCGATGGTCGTCAGCCCAAGCCCGTAGGGGCCTTCGACATCGATGATCCGACGGCCGGTGAGGGTCTCGCGGGCGGCGGCGACCGCCGCTGCTTCGATCTTCTCGATGAGACGTGCGAGCGAGGAGTCTGACATCGTGCGTCCTTCGGCCATGCTCAACTCCCTTTCAGCGCGCCCACTGTCGCACGGAGCTTTGCGCGCCCAACAACTTCTGCTTGTTTGTCTCCCTGACTCATCGCTTGCTGCTCGAGCTGTGTGACGTCGCCCGAAGTAAAGAGGTAGGTTCTCAACGCCTCATCGAACTTGGGCACATGACGGCGGATCCACTCCAGCGTCATGCAGGCGTGCTCGACTTCTTCGTTCATATTGTGGACCAGGATGGCCCGCAGGTGCTCATCGGTACACGCATCGGCGCGTTGGCGGTACCAGTCGAAGGCTTCGAGTTCTTCCATCAGGGACACGACAGCGCGATGGAGGTCGAGGGTGTCCGGTTTGAGACTCTCGAGTGGTTCATGGTACCCTGCACTGGCAGTAGCCATACATGCTCCTTTGTTCCTCTCCTCGCTTCCCACAAACGGAGAGTGCCATGTTATGCAAAAGTGCACAGGCGTGCAACCAAGGAGAGGACGGTGTCCTCTACGCTTAGTGGGTTGTATGAGGAGGTTGGTCGGAGCGGTGCTCGATTGACGCGCCGCTCTCGCGCAGGCATTAACCTGGGCAGGAGCCGATATTTTGCCTCGGGAGGAGGACACGCGATGCAACTCGGGATGATTGGCCTTGGCCGTATGGGAGGAAATATGGTTCGTCGTTTACTCCGCGGCGGTCATCAATGCGTCATATTTGGAAGGACCCAGGAGGCGATACAAGCGCTCGTTGCCGAAGGGGCACTGGGGACCACTACGTTAGACGACTTTGTCGCGCACCTGGACCCGCCGCGTGCGGTGTGGTTGATGGTGCCGGCGGCGGCAGTGGACGGTTTGTTGGACGACCTTGCCGGCCGGCTGCAGCCAGGC
>JANWXO010000157.1 GCA_025057295.1 Candidatus Binatia bacterium
ATACTGGGCCTCCTACAACGCTTCCTCGCGGTACAAGTTGAGCGCCCGCATCACCGGCGCGTCGGTAAACGAAAACAGAATGGCATCCTGATGCGTCGAGAGATTGGCATGTGCGTGCACACACCAGGTTGGGACAGCCAACACATCTCCCGGTGTCCATTCGTATGCTTTGCCGTCGATCGTCGTGCATCCATGCCCTTCGACCACCAGGTACACCGTGCTGCTGCTATGGCGGTGGGGCGCGGTCCGCTGGCCCGGAGTGAGGCGTTGCAGAAAACTCGCCATCGTCGGTAACGCCGGCCCGCCAGTCACGGGATTAACGTACTCCAGCATCGTCCCATCAAAAGGACTGGCAGCATTGGTCCCCAGGCTCATGAGCGCCTCGCGTGCTTCGCGCCAGGCATATTTCAACAACGGCGAGTGTGGACTCGTGGACCGCTGCCACGTCGGTAACAAGCCCCCCTTACCGTACTCCGCCGTCGACGCATCCGTTGGTTTCGTCAACGGTTGTGTCTCTTGCGCGTAGGGCTCGAAGAACATCCCTTCCAGCAGGCGAACCAGCGGCATATCCAGCCCGTCGAGCCACATCACTGGCTCGGTGCCCTCGTTGCCATGGTCGTGCCATGTCCAGTTGGGAGTTAACACAAAGTCGCCGGGCGCCATGGGAATCTTCTCCCCATCGACGACCGTATAGGCTCCCTGCCCTTCCATGATAAAACGGAGCGCGTTGGGGGTATGGCGGTGGGTACGGGCCACCTCGCCGGGGAGAATCAACTGAATCCCGCTGTAGAGTGTGTGGGTAGTGGCCACTTGGCCTTCCAGCCCGGGATTCAGCAGCATCAGGACCCGACGCTCTGCTGCGGCTGCACTCACCAGTTCACCCGCTCGCAGGAGCCGCGGGCGGATCTCTCTCCACCGCCACAGGTGCGGCCGGACTCGGCTGGTGGGCGTCGGCGTGAGCTGTTGTCCCAGTACCTGCCATAAAGGACCGAGGTGGAACTGGGCTAACCCAGCGAGAAAGCTGCTCACTTCGTCCGCATGGGGTGGGGTAGAGTGCGTCACCTCGGCCATGGCACCCTCCGTGTCTGCCGCTGGTCTAGGGGGTCTCTCATGGGCGGACCATAGCGCGCTTATAGGCGCAACGTCAATCAGGAGCCCCAGCGGAACTCCCCAAGGGCGCCAGGCGGGCTATCGCCCCACAGATGGCGAGGGAGCAAGCGGAGGGAGGAGCGCTTTGACGCGGCTCTCGCGTAGCTGGGCAAAAATCCGTTGTGTCGCAAGGGAGCGATTCATGGTATAGAAATGGATGCCAGGAGCTCCACCGGCAAGCAGTTCTTCACATTGCCTCCACGCCCACTCCACACCGATCTCCAGCACTGCCGCTGGGTCGTCTGCCACAGGGTCGAGTTGCCGATGTAATGCTGCAGGAATTTTCGCCCCGCACACCTGCGCGAAGCGCACGATCTGGCGGTAGTTGGTGATCGGCATAATCCCAGGGATGATGCGTTGTCGGATACCGATGCGCCAGGCCCGCTCGCAGAAATCGAAATAGTCACGGTTATCGAAAAACAGCTGGGTTGTGATAAAGTCGGCCCCGCAGTCGACCTTGGCTTTGAGGTGCTCGAGATCCCGCTGTTTATCCGGACACTCCGGATGCGTTTCCGGATACCCAGCCACACCGATACAGAAGTCCCCGATGGAACGGGCTAACGTTACCAACTCGGCGGCGTGCGCAAAGCCGTCTGGGGCTGGCACGAAATGCGTCTGACCACGCGGAGGGTCCCCGCGTAAACACATGAGGTTTTCAATCCCTCGTGCTTTGAGTTCGTGCAAAATAGCCCGCAGTTCGGCCTGACTATGTCCGACGCAGGTAAGGTGAGCCATAGCCACGAGCTGCAACTCGCGCTCAAAGCGGCATACCAGGTCAATCGTATTGTGGCGCGTCGAGCCCCCGGCTCCGTACGTGACGGACACGAAGCTAGGGCCGAGCGGTTTGAGTTCCCGCGCCCGCACGAATAACTCGTCCGCATCCTCTTGCGTCTTGGGCGGGAAGAACTCAAAGGAAAACGTCTGCGCGTGTGTCCGAAAGAGGTCACGAATCTTCATTCCCAACTGCCCTCTCCTGCGTTTCTCGGCCAATCCATCACTCTCTCCAGCACCCTAACAATCAGCCGGAGGTGAGTCAAAACCCTGATTTGACTTTACAAGCCGCTGTCTCACAATATACCATCCGCGCGGTGAGGGAGCATAACTCTGGGAAGGAGGGTCGTATGTATGCATTGAAAGACCAAGCCTGTATCGTCGGGGTGGGAGAGACGGCCTACACGCGCGGCTCCGGGAAGACAGACCTCGCCCTCATGTTAGAGGCATCGATGAAGGCGATTGCCGATGCGGGACTGCGGCCTGGAGACATCGATGGTGTGATCCCCCCACCACTGCCCGCTACCGCGGAACATTTCGCCGCCAACCTCGGGATTCAAGACCTCCGCTTCGCTGTGACTGTCCATATGGGTGGTGCCAGTCCGGTCACAGCGTTGCAAAGCGCGGCGATGGCGATTGCTTGCGGTGTTGCCAACACCGTACTCATTCCCCTGGGGTGGAACGGCTACTCGGCAATGCGGGTGCGCAACCTGGGCAGCGGCGAGAGCGGTGGGGGTGCGCCGAGCGCCCTGAGCACAACAATCGGTGAGTATTATCTGCCCTACGGTGCCTCGGTGCCGGTCCAGTGGTACGCCTGGCTCGCGACACGTCACCAACAACTGTACGGCACCCCGTTCGAGGCGATGGGGGCGGTTGCCATCGCCGCGCGCAAGCACGCCCAGCTCAACGACAAGGCGTATATGCGAGGCAGGCCGCTGACGATGGAAGACTACCTGCACGCGCGCTGGATCGCCTACCCCTTTCGCCTGTTCGACTGCTGCCTGGAAACCGACGGCGCGGCCGCTGTCGTCGTCACCTCACCGGAACGCGCCAAGGATCTTCCCCATCCCCCAGTGTACATCTCTGGAGTGGCCGAAGGTCATCCCTACCCGGCTGACGACATTCCGGCCCGACCCGACCCATTCGTCATCGGCTTGAGTTTCGCTGCCCCCAAAGCGTTTCAGATGGCTGAGGTGACGCATAAAGATATCGATTTTCTCGAGATCTACGATTGCTTCACGTACGTGGTCCTGCTGCAACTGGAAGCGTTAGGGTTCTGCCCACGCGGGGAGGTAGGGGATTTCGTGCAGGGCGGACGCATCGAGCTGGGAGGGGAGCTGCCCCTGAATACCCACGGCGGCTTGCTCTCGGAAGCGCACGTGTGGGGCATGAATCACATCGTCGAGGCCACCCGGCAGTTACGTCACGAGGCCGGCGCACGCCAAGTGCCGAATGCACGCGTAGGCCTGGTAACTGGCTGGGGCGATTTTGGTGATGGCAGTGTCGCGATCTTACGGAGGTAAAGAGTGCATGGCTGAAACAACGCGTGACTATCCTCGTCCCCTGCCGCGCAGGCGTAACAGCATGGCAGCAGAGTTTTATGACTATTGCAAGAAACACGAACTGCGGTTCCAACGCTGCACCGACTGCGGCACCTGGCGCCATGTCCCGCGCGATATGTGCGCGAAGTGCGGCTCGTTCAACTGGGAATGGGCCAAGTCTTCCGGCAAGGGCAAGGTCTTCTCCTGGACAACCGTCCGGCAGCCGATGCTGCCGCAATTCGCCGATCTGGTTCCCTACAGCCCGGTGGTAATCGAAATGGAGGAAGGGGTGCGGTTGGTGAGCTGGATCATCGACGTGCCCCCGGAAGAGCTTCGCCTCGATCTCCCCGTCGAGGTGGTCTTCGACGATGTCACTCCCGAAGTGACGTTGCCGAAGTTCCGGAAAGCGACATAAAATCCGCAGCCCCAGGCGCACCCGGGAGTATGCTTTTGGCGTCCGCGGTCTGTCGGCCCGCATGGAGGTCATTGTTATGAATCCTTTCCCTGGCTACAGTTTACCTCCTGAACTCGTGCTGCTCCGAGACCAGGTACGCCGCTTCATCCGCGAAGAAATCATTCCCCTCGAACAGCGGCTCGACCCGGACGCAGGTGAGATCCCCGAAGCGGACTACGAGCGCCTCAAGGCGAAGACGAAAGCGGCCGGACTGTGGTGCTTGGGCGCTCCGCAGGAATACGGCGGAGGCGGCCTCAATACCTTCGGGATGTGTGTCATCCTCGAAGAGATGTCGCAGCACCGGATGGGGCTGTACAACCCTGGCTGTGGCACCTTCGGTCGCTATCCCCCACCGGTGATTTATGGTGGCACCGAGGCGCAAATCCAGAAATACGCCGTTCCCACACTCCGCGAAGGGTGGCACACCTTCTTCGCCATCACCGAGCCCAGCGGTGGCTCCGACCCCGCCGGCGCCATTCAGTGCCGCGGGGTCAGGCACGGGGATTACTGGATCCTCAACGGCACCAAGACCTTCATCTCCCACGCGCATGAAGCCGAATGGGGAGTGGTGTTCGTGCGCACCGATCCGACGAAAGGCCGTCAGGGTATCAGCTGTTTCATCATCGAGAAAGGGACTCCCGGCTTTACCGCCCGGCCCATCCGCACCATTCGCACGGTCTCCATCCCCAACGAGGTCGCCTTCGAGGACTGTAAAGTCCCGGCGGAGAACATGATCGGCGCGGAAGGTGAGGGACTCAACCTCTGCCTCGATCTCCTGACACGCCTGCGCTTCCCCTATTCCGCGGGGAACCTGGGCGTTGCCGTGGCAGCGCAGCGCATGGCGATCGCGTATGCCAAACAACGACAGACCTTTGGGGTGCCTCTCAGTCAACGTCAAGCAATTCAGTGGATGCTGGCGGACGCCGAGGTGGAAATCCGTGCCGCCCGCTGGCTCATCTGGGACGGCGCGTGGAAAGCCGACCGAGGAGAGGATGCCCGCGTCGAGGCTTCGATTGCGAAGGTCTATTCCAGCGAGGTCCTCGGTCGTGTCATCGATAGCGCCGTGCAGATCCACGGAGGGTATGGCGTATCAAAAGAATTTCCACTGGAACGCTGGTACCGTGAAGCGCGCGTGCGTCGCATCGGCGAAGGCCCGTCCGAAGTCCACCGGATGGTGATTGCCCGCGCCCTCTTGCGCTGACAGACACGACAGCCGAGTCGCGTGCTCGATACAGGAGACTCGTGCGTTATGGATACACAAATCATTCGCACCGCCATCAGCGACTTCATCGCCACCGTCACTATCGACCGGCCGCCCGTGAACGCCATGAACCGGCAGATGTTCGATGAAATCCAGGCTACCTTCGACGCCCTCAACCACCGCGCAGATGTTCGTGTCGCCAGTCTGACCGGTGCCGGCAAATGCTTTTGCGCCGGCGCCGATATGAAAGCGCGCTCCGCCTCGTTTGCGCAACAGGTACCGCACCCCGGTGCCGCGTAGGCACACTCGCGGGCAGCACGAGAGGCATTCAACGCTATCCTCGAATGCTCCGTCCCGGTCATCTGCGCTATCGACGGACCTGCATTGGGAGGCGGTTTGGCGCTGGTCGCATCCTGCGACATCCTGATCGCTGCAGAAACCGCAGTCTTCGGCCTCCCAGAAATCGACGTCGGCCTGCTCGGAGGCGGTCGTCACGCCCAACGCCTGTTCGGCGTCTACAAGGCGCGGAAGCTGATGTACACCGGCGAGCGTGTGGGGGCTGCCGAATTGTACCGCCTTGGTATCGTCGAGCAGGTAGTTCCGCCCGACAAGCTGCTGGACGAAGCTCGTGCACTCGCTCGCGTGATTGCCGAGAAGAGTCCGCTCGCCATCAGGTTGGCCAAGCACGCCATGAACACCATCGAGTTCATGACGCTACGCGACGGCTACCGTTTCGAGCAATATATGACCCACGAACTCAGCGGCAGCGAGGACGCCAAAGAAGCGGCGCGAGCCTTTGTAGAGAAACGCAAGCCACGGTTCACTGGACGGTAGCAGGAAACACGAGTGCCTGGGTCTCCAGAGATGTCGGCGTCACTAACTGGGGAGTTGGGCTGTGAAAAGCCCAGTCGTGAAAAGCCAGCTCCGTTCTCGTCCCACGCGCGCCGTCGATGGTAAGCCCCTGGGGGCGGTAGTAGCCAGGGGCAACCTCCCTGAAGCCAGCAAAGCGAGCGCGTTTCCCCACCCCCCGGGAGACTCCCTCTATCGCGGTCACTAAGTACGTCTCCCCTCGCCGTTCCAGGTGAAATACCGCTCGCTCGTAAGGGACCGCAAAGGTGTTGTGGCGTGGTGTCCCTTCGACCACCGGTGCATGCGGGTGAGAGTCAACAAACCGGTAGTGATAATCGTTGAAGTTGTGAATCGCTGTGAGATCGTAAAAGAGATAGTCGCTCTGCAAGAGGGGGTCGTCGGGTTGGTACGGGACGATCCGGACCCGGCGGAGAGCGGGGAGATACAACCACTGGGTCGCAGGCGTGTGTGCGGTGCGCTTGAGCAAGTAGCGGTGATCCGCATGGACGGAGTCGTTGATCGCTGTCTTGAAATCGACCCGGACGAACTCGGTCTGGGTCTCTGCGTCCCATACCTTCGCGAGGATAAACGCATAGGAACGCTTGAGCTTATCCCCACGGTAGACCTTCATCTCGCCGAGGACAAACTCTGCAGGCACGCAGAGTTGTTGCCGGGCACGGATCACAACCTCTTCAGCCGATACGCTCGCATCACTCGGTACGGGCAGCAACACGATGGGGGAGACAAGGATACCCAGCAACAGCGCTGTTTTCATTTACCCTCCTGCACAAGGACCCGAGGGGATCTGAAATGTTCCGGCCACTGTGATTCGTCCCGCCTGCTTATCGCCCTCCCTACAGCTGACTGCGCTCGCGAATTCCGTCACCACTCCTCGAGTATGCGCCCGTACGACCACACACCGTGGGAGGAGGACCGCCATGCCAATCAGGGCACCGGCAGCACAAGCAACGAGCATGACCCCCATCATCCAGCCGAGCTCGCGCACGGGCAGAAAGGAAGAGGTCGACAAGGGAAGAAAACAGACGATATTGAGCAAACAGTCCGCAACGATGACCTCTCCCTGCTGCCTGAGGGCCTCGTGCAGCGCATCCTCCTTCGAACAGGCGCGTGCCAACGCTCGTTGATAACTGAGAGCGAGATAGAGGCTGAAGTCAGTCGCCGCATTCACCGTCAGAGCCCCGATAGAGGCCGTCGCCATATCGAGCGGGATCTGGAGTCCCCACATCGTCATCCCTAGGACCGCCGTCGCTACGAACAAGGGGAACGACATTGCCATTCCGCCCCAGACAGGAGAGAGCCACCGATGCACGAGTCGGCGGTTGCGCCAGGCGAGAAACACACTGCACAGTAGGGCGATTCCCAATTGAGAGACAAAGACGTTTGCAACCTTGCCCTGTCGGACGTAGTGATCGACCTGGGGGTAGAGCGAGACCTTATTGAACGCATTGACGCGCAAATCGGGAAACTCTCGGCTAGCCACTGTCAGAATACGTTCACGCAGGTGGCCTAACTCCACGCTATCATCCGTTCCGTAAGAGACGGCGATCCGCACTCCGCCAGGGAAATAGAGCTGACGCTGGATAGCCTCCGACAGCCGGTTCTCGATGAGAAAGAACGCTGCAGCGATCTCTTCCTCGGTGTCGGGAAACTCTTTGT
>JANWXO010000158.1 GCA_025057295.1 Candidatus Binatia bacterium
TAATCGCCCCTGCCGCGCAGGCTGCCGCCACCGCGCACTCTTTCTCTTTGGCTAACGAGTCCGTCATTCCTCTCTTTCCCTCTTCCCCCTTCTGGTTTACGCCGGACGCTGTTGACGGTAGGCAGCGGCAAGTGCAGATAGCATTTCCTCGCGCTGATCGTACAACCGCTTCGGCGGACGGGGGGCGTGGTTCGCCAGTGCGTACGCTGTCAGCAAGGGCAACGCGACGGTCGAATCAATATAACACACCACCGTGTTCGGCAGCGCTTCTGGATCTACCTTGCCCCAGGTGACGCCTTCGCTCGGGGTTGCTCCCGAGAGGCCGCCGGTGTCCGGGCGGGCATCGGTGAACTGAATGTAGTAATCGTGCCCTTTCTCTGTCAGTCCCATGACTTCTTGGATCTGCGGTTCGGTCTGCAACAGAAAATTCTTCGGGGAGCCGCCACCAAGGATTACCACTCCGCTCTTGCCACCACTCCGCTTGGTTGCATAGACAATCGCAGCGGTTTCATTGACATCCCGCGAGACATCAAAAGCAAGTCTATTCCCTTGCAAAGCCTTTGCTGCCACGTTCATACCGATGGAGCTGTCCCCCGGTGAGGAGGTGTAGATTGGGACCCCATACTCGGCGGCGACGGACATCAGCGAGCGGCGTTTTTGTCCCAGCGCTTTTTCCCGTTCAGCCACGTAGCGACCAAGGAGATAGTGAAATTCGGCCGTGCTCATAGGCTTCTGAAATTCCGGGGCGGTGATGGTTTGGTAGAAAAAGGCGTCGGTCTGCAATAGCACCTCGTAGTCGAAAAAGATGTCGTAAATGCGGACCACTCCCTCTTGCCGCAGCGTGACGTCGCTGACATGGGGGGATCCCTGGTGCAGGGTCAGACCGATACCGAAGTGGGTATCATGATAGAGGTTTGCTCCGGTGGAGACGATCCAATCGATAAAGCCGTGCTGGATAAGAGGGATCAGGCAGGAGATGCCGAGCCCGGCCGGGGTCAACGCCCCGCTCAGGCTGACACCGATGGTGACATCTGGCGCGAGCATTTTGCGCGTGAAGAGCTGGACCGCCTCACGCATCCGTCCGGCGTTGTAGGCGAGAAACGTCTGGTCGATCAGCTCACTCAGGTTTGTGGAGGGAGTGATCGGCCGCGGGTCGATCTTGGGGCCGTAGGGATAGCGCTTCGTGCCGGGCATGGCACCTCCTTTCCAACCGAGGATGTGCTGTCGCGTGTAGAAAAAGGAAGGAAATCACCCTAACATCTCCCGTGCGGCTGAGCCAGTAGGGAACTCAACCTGCTTGGCAGGTACGGAGGAAGCGAATGACATCGCCGTCCGCAGAGAGATGCCGAAGTTGGCGCCCTGTGTCGTCTGTCGAGAGCGCCACCTGCATAAGACGCCGGAAATCGGCTTCCTGTATCGCCCAGGAGCGCACGGTAAGGAGCAGCTCGAGCAGGTGGAGCCGGAGTGCATAAGCGTCGATGAGTTCTTCGCCACACCGGATAGGGGGATGGTAGACACGGGTTTCGTCGATAAAAGTCGCCGTTTCTGGCGGCACACGGTCCCCTATCGCTTGGCCCGCGGCGACGGCCTGGCGGATTGCGGTGGCTGACAGTTCGGTGACTGTATCTGGAAGCGAGAAAAAGTGGAGGAGAGGACGATAGGGACGGTTTTGCGGTTGTTCCACAAGCCGCAGAAACGCCTGCTGATCCATAGCGCCGCGGTTGGCGATCAGCAAGGATGCGATGGAGAAGAGGTGCCGGAGTGCGGCTTCGCGGTCGTCGTAGTAACGGGGATCGAAGATTTGTAAGAGTTTGTCCATGCCGATGATAAAGAAAAGTTCGCTGTGTGGTCCCAAAAGCGTGCGGAATGCTTGCGCTTGTTCGAAGTAGAGTCCGCGGTTCACCACAGCAACCCCGAGATCATCGTGTCGCTCAGCATACAGGGAAAGCACGAGCAGTCGATCCTCCAGGCCCATACCCGTCACCTGTTCTTTCTCTATCGTCACGCGGGCGAGCGTGAAGAGCACGCACTCCAGCTGAAAGACCTGGCGTGCGCGTGCGGCCAGTTCCGTATGTGCCCGCGTCAGCGGATTGAACGAGCCGCACAAGATGCCGACGCGCCGGGGGGTCGGCATCCGGCAGGGCAGGAGCACGCGTGCACGCGGGGGTGCAGACGGATCGAGGGCGGTGAGCGCGTCGCGCAGAGCAAACAGGCGTGTGAGGTCATATATTGCCTCTACTGGCTTTGTTCCATGCAGGACGGATGCAGCTGGTGCCATGGCTCCCCTTGGCAGGCAAGGATGAAAGACCTTGCTCGCGTTTGCAACGTTCTCAGCATATAATTCCGCCCTCTTTGCGAGCAATATGGAGGCACATCCGTGCAGGGAAAGCGGTTCGGTCGGATTCATGTCCTACTCGGCAAGAACAATGGCAAATATCCGCATGGCAACTCGATCTTGATCGACGATGACACCACCGCGCTGATCGATCCCTCCCTCACGCTCGTCGAACTGCACCGGCAGACAGTCCCTCGTCACATCGACTGTCTGTTCAATAGCCACTATCACGAGGATCATTTCGCTGGGAATTTTCTTTTCCCCGATGCGCCCCTCCACATCCACGCGCTTGATGCGCCAGCTCTGCGTTCCCTTGACACTCTCTTCGACTATTACGGCATGGATAGGGGAGCGACGGAGGCATGGAAGCCTGTGGTCGTGGAGAAGTATCACTATCAACCCCGCGAACAGATTGTTGAGCTAGCGGACGGGGCGGTGTTCGACTTCGGCCGGACACGGATGCGCGTGGTGCACACCCCAGGACATACTGCGGGTCACTGTTGCTTCTTTTTTGAAAAGGAAGGCCTGCTGTTTGTTGGTGACTGGGACTTAACGTGGTTCGGTCCTGTCTATGCCGATGCAACCTCTGATCTGGATGCTACCATTGCCTCCTTGCACTCCATCCAGGCGCTCGGAGCACCAACTTTGGTGAGCTTTCACGAAGCCGGCATCTGTACGGACAATGCCGTCGAGGTCGTGCAGCGCTACCTCAATGTCATCTACGAGCGAGAACAGATGCTGCTCGATTTCTTGACCCTGCCTCGCACCCTGGAAGAGATCGTGAAAAGGCGCATTATCTACCGGAAGGACTACAACGTGGTATGGATCGATGCAGTCGAGAGAAATTCGATGTTACTCCACTTAGGGAAGCTGATGCGGGAAGGGAGGGTATGGTGGGATGGTGAGCGGTATGGCCGCACAACGGGCTAGGGAGTAGGGGAGAACGGGCGTACTGTCTCGGGGAATGTGCGTGCGTACATGGAAAGAGTGCTTCTCCTGCTCACGCTAGAGATTGCCGTGGTCATCAGTGCTTCGCGGCTCCTCGGGGTCGTGTTTCGGCGGCTGCACCAGCCCCAGGCAGTCGGCGAAATTATTGCCGGCATTCTCCTCGGGCCTTCTCTGCTCGGATGGGCTTTCCCCTCCGTTACGATGACCCTCTTTCCACCCGATGTCCTCCCGTTTTTGCGGGTTTTGAGCGAATACGGCGTGCTCTTTTTTATGTTTTTAGTCGGGCTTGAGTTAGACCCGACGCTCCTGCGCGGACGTGGGCAGGCGGCGGTCGTTATCTCTCAGGTGAGCATTGTTGTCCCCTTTCTCCTGGGAGTATTCCTCGCCCTCGTCTTCTATACGAGGTTTTCTTCGCAGGCTGTGTCATTTCCCAGTTTTGCTCTGTTCCTTGGGGCGGCTATGTCGATCACGGCGTTTCCCGTGCTCGCGCGCATTCTCATTGAGCGCGATCTGCTGAAGACCAAAGTTGGCGCGCTGACTATCACCTGTGCGGCGGTCGATGACGTCACTGCCTGGTGCCTGCTTGCCTTCGTTGTGGCGACCGTGCGCGCCGCTGAGCTTCAGCAGGCGCTGACCACAGCGGTGCTCACTGTGCTGTATATCGGCACCATGTATGGGGGTGTCCGCCCCTTGCTTGCCCGGTTTCATTCTCTCTATGAGCACTCCGGACGTCTGTCACAAAACGTGGTGGCGGCGACCTTTGTACTCGCACTCTGTAGCGCAGCGGTGACCGAGCTCATTGGGATTCATGCCATTTTCGGGGCCTTTATGATGGGCGCGATGATGCCCAAGCACGGCGCGTTCGTCAGAGAACTCACGGAAAAAATCGAAGACTTTGCTGTGGTCTTTCTCTTGCCTCTTTACTTTGCCCATACAGGCTTGCGCACCCATGTTGGACTGCTCGATAGCTTGGAGCTGTGGCTCTTTTGTCTAGTGGTGATCGGCACGGCCACATTGGGCAAGTTCGGTGGGAGTGCGCTCGCGGCACGCCTCACCGGGCTCGGATGGCGAGAAGCGTGCGCGCTCGGCGTCTTGCTGAACACCCGTGGTCTGATGGAACTGATTATTCTCAACATCGGCCTCGATCTCGGGGTGATCTCTCCTACCCTGTTCACGATGATGGTGCTCATGGCGATTGTCACCACGGTGGTGACGACTCCGGCCCTTGCTGTGATCTATCCCATAGAGCGGCTACGGGCTGAGCTGCTGGAGCCCGAGGCCGAGCTGGAGGGTCCTCCTATACTGGTACCGGTCGCGCTGGCCAGCTCCGGACCGGCGCTGTTGGATGTCGCTGTGGCATTAGCGGAGAGCGATACCCCGCGGATTTATGCACTCTCTGTCACCCGTCCCCTAGACCGGGGGACCCTGGGGGCACGCATGTGGCAAGAGTCCCGACGAGACTCCGAGGCTCTCGAGCCTTTGCTGCTGCACGCTCAGGCACGGGGGCTGGTAGTCCGTCCCCTGACAGTAGTGAGCCGTTCCCCAGCCGCTGGCATCTGCGATGTGGCCCGGGCCAAAGGAGTCGGGCTGATCGTCATGGGGTGGCATAAACCTGTCTTCAGTCAAACCATGCTGGGAGGGACCGTCCAACAGGTGATGAAGAGAAGTACCAGCGACGTCGTAGTCTTCATCGATCGCGGGAGTGTCTTTCCTCCCCAGCGGCTCCTCTTGCCCTATATCGGGACGCTGCATGATCGCGTTGCGCTCGTACTGGCGGCACGTCTGATGAGGCGTTTTGGCACGCAGGTGACGCTCTTGCATGTTGTCCGTCCCGGGCGTCCACAGCCACGCCTGGAGCAGGAAGTGCGTACTGTGCTGATGCAGGAGGTCCCCGAGCCAGCAGGAGGGAAGACAGGGCTGAAGGTTGTGGAATCCCTTTCTCCGGTCGAAGCGGTGCTCAAGGAGGCAGTAGGTTATGATCTCACGGTGCTCGGGGTCGGCGAGGAATGGGAATTGGAACCTCATGTCTTTGGGTTGAGATCGGAGCGTGTTGCCGCCCAATGCCCTACGTCGCTGCTCATCGTACGGGCCCGAGGAGCAGCCGTCTCTTTTCCTTCCGTTGCCGGAGATCAGCAGGACCGCGTGAAGGAACCGGGTTCGTCCCGGACACGGCCGTGCACTACCAACACCAGGAAGGTGAACCGCCCCTGACAGGCAGAGTTCGGTGGACGAGCTGTGTTCGGCAGCTCTGAGGTGCACCGTCGTGCTTCAGTCGGTCTAGGCCAGAAGCGCGGCCTGTCCGCGTGCTGCATTGACCGTCGATTTCTCTCCGTGCTAAGACTTTTCCTATGCTACGCAAAGCGTTCACGGGTGTAGCGCGAGTGATCTCCGGCGTCACCCTCCTTGTTACTCTGCCGGCATGTGCCACCCTGCGTCCTCGCCCTGCGGTTCCTACGCCTCCTCCTGCAGTTGCCCCGCCGGTCTTCAGAATCCCTGGCGAGCCGATCGCCTTGTCGCCACGGGAGAAGGCGCTGGGCTATTTCCTGAAAGGCCAGGTAGCGATCGACCGTGGAGATTATGAGACGGCTCTGGCGGCCTTCGAACAGGCCGTCGCGAGCGATCCAGAGGCAGAATTTTTACGCTTGCGTCTGGCGAAGTTATATGTCCGGCAGGGGAAATTGGCGGAAGCGCTGGCCCATTGTGAAAAGATTCTCGCAAAGGAACCGCAGAATACAGAAGCCCAACTCCTCTTCGCTGGACTGCTGTACGCAACCGGCCGGGAGAACGAAGCGGCACAAGTATACGAAGCGCTCATCGAGCGTGAGCCCCAGAATCAAGAGCCGTACTTATATCTCGGGACTCTCTATGCCAAGCAAAGGGATTTCCCCAAAGCGATTGCGGTGCTGCATCGCCTAGTGCGCTTCCATCCCCGTTCGGTGCTCGGTTACTATTATCTAGGCCAGATTCACGCTGCAGCCAACCAACTCGATCAGGCCGAAGCATACTACCAGAAAGCCCTTGCGCTGAACCCCCAGTCTGAGCCGGTGCTGCTCGATCTCGCTCTGGTGTACGAAATGCAGAAGAAGCCGGAGCGTGCGGTGGAGATGTATCAAAAAGCTCTCGCTCTGAATCCGCAGAGCATAAAAGCGCGCAAGCAGCTGGGAGGGTTCTATCTAGGACAAAAGAAGCTGGATGAGGCGTTGCGGCAGTTTCGTGAGCTGGAAAAGATCGAGCCCGATCCGCAAGATACGCGCCTGAAGATCAGTCTCATTTACAAAGAAAAAGGCGATTTGGCGAGGGCAGTGACCGAACTCAACCTTGTCCTGGCGGCACAACCGGAGAATGACCGTGCCCGTTATGTCCTCGGCACTGTGTATGCTGAGGCTAAGGAGGATGCCAAAGCCCTGGCTGAAATGTCCCGCATCCCCGCGAGCTCAGACTACTTCGCTGATGCCCGTCTCTACATGAGCTACATTTACCAACGGCAGGGGAACCTGAATCAGGCGATCGCAGAGGCGGAACGGGCGCTGCAGGTCAAGGCGGACGATTTAGATACTCTCGCGTTTCTGGCCTCTCTGCACCGTGAGCAGGGGAACCACCAAAAGGCAATCGAGATCTTACAGCGGATGATCACGCTCGCGCCGGAGAATGACCAGTACTACTTCACCCTGGGGGCGATCTACGATGAGATCAAGAATAAAGACCAGTGCATCTTCTATATGCAAAAAGCGATCGAGCTGAATCCCCAAAACGCTGCAGCGTTGAACTACCTCGGCTACACGTGGGCCGAGCAAGGGGTGCGGCTCGATGAAGCCGAGCAGCTGATCCGCCGGGCGCTGGAAGTGGAGCCGAATGACGGGTTTTACATCGATAGCCTGGGCTGGGTGTATTACCAGCGTGGAGACTACGCCAAGGCAGTGCACTATCTCGAGCGCGCGGTCGAATTGGTTGGCGATGACCCGACCATCATCGAACACCTTGGTGATGCCTACGACAAGGTGGGACGGAGGATAGATGCTATCCAAGCATACCAGGAAGCCTTGAAGTATGCGAAGGAGGCAGACCAAATCGAGCGCATCCGTAACAAGCTCGAGGCCCTGAGTAGTCAGCAAAAGGCGGTCGGTAGAGACATTTGAGTCTGTGGGTGGAAAGGGGAACACCAGAGTTGCGCGCTGGTCTGGCGGAGGGGGCGACGCAGCGTTTGCAGTGCTGGCTGCTTAGCTGGATTGGACTGCTCGCCTTGGCGGTGGCGAGCTGCGCCTCGTGGACACGTCCTCCGGTCCCCTCAGTTCCCCCGACACCGGCAGCACTCGAAGCGCAGTTGCTCT
>JANWXO010000159.1 GCA_025057295.1 Candidatus Binatia bacterium
CACCGCGCCCCCCTGGCTGGGATGCTTCCTCCTTCTCCTCCGCTTTCGGCTCCTTTGCCTCCGCTCGCTCAGCCTGTCATTGCGGCTGCCCCGAGCGAGGAGCGCCTCCGCGAGTCGATGCAGGACACTGGCCTGACGATCACTGCTCCCATGGTGGGGACGTTTTATCGCGCTTCCAGTCCAGAAGCGCCACCCTATGTCGAGGTGGGCTCGGTGGTGGAGAAGGGGGATGTGGTGTGCATCATCGAGGCGATGAAGATGATGAACGAGATTCAAGCAGAGGTGCGTGGACGGGTAGTGAAGATCTTGGTCGAGAACGGCAAGCCGGTCGAGTACGGACAGCCCCTCTTCGTGCTGGAGCCGCTCTAACGACGTGTGGGAGGAGCGAGAGCGGTGTTCAAGAAGGTGCTTATCGCCAACCGCGGGGAGATTGCCCTCCGCATCATCCGTGCCTGTCGCGAGTTGCAGATCCCGACAGTTGCCATCTATTCCACTGCTGATCGGGACGCATTGCACGTGCGTCTGGCCGACGAGCGGGTCTGTATTGGACCGCCGGCTGTGGCGGATAGTTATCTGAACATCCCGGCGATTATTAGCGCCGCCCTGTCGTTCGGTGCAGACGCGGTTCATCCGGGGTATGGGTTTTTGTCGGAGAATGGCGACTTTGCCGAGGCGTGCCAGCGCTCTGGTCTCACCTTTATCGGGCCGCGGGTGCGCAACATTCGCCTCATGGGGGATAAACCACGTGCTCGCCGGATCATGGAGAAGGCTGGAGTGCCCGTCCTCTCGGGAACCTCGGCTGGCATCACCGACGTGCGCGAAGCCCAGGCGGTTGCAGCGCAGGTTGGCTTTCCCGTTCTGCTCAAGGCAGCAGCCGGCGGTGGTGGCCGCGGGATGCGCATCGCGCATACCGCCAACGAACTCGCCACGGTCTTCCCCGTTGCCCGGGATGAAGCGGCAGCGGCGTTTGGCGACGGCGCGTTGTACGTGGAAAAATATCTCGAACATGCCCGCCACGTCGAAGTGCAAATCGTTGCCGATCAACACCGTAACGTCCTCCATCTCGGTGAGCGCGAGTGCTCTGTCCAGCGGCGCTACCAGAAGATCATCGAGGAGGCTCCCTCGCCGGCGCTCAACAAACGCTTGCGCGAGCGCATGGGAGCGGTCGCGGTCAAAGCCGCCCAGGCGATCGGGTATACCAACGTCGGCACGATCGAATTTCTGCTCGACGCGCAGGGCCACTTTTATTTCATCGAGATGAATACGCGCGTGCAGGTGGAGCATCCGGTGACGGAGATGGTCACCGGGATCGATATCGTACAGGCAGGGATTTGTGCGGCGGCTGGCCAGCCCTTACCCTGGCGTCAGCGCGATATCGCGCTCTCCGGTCACGCGCTGGAGTGCCGTATCGTGGCTGAAGACCCCCAGACGCTGCGTCCTTCGCCAGGGACGATCCGTGGCTATCACGCGCCGGGCGGCTTTGGCGTGCGGGTGGAGTCAGGTGTGGCTGAAAATAGCGTCGTTCCTGTATATTATGATTCCATGATCGCCAAGGTGATTACCTGGGGGAAAACCCGTGAGGAGGCGATCCGGCGGATGCGGGTCGCGCTTGCTGAATATCACATCGGTGGGATCAAAACGAATATCCCACTCCATCAGCTCATCTTGAGTGATCCGGACTTCGTGGCTGGCAAGATTCATACGCGGTATCTCGAGCAATTCTTGGCCCGGTCGGCTGCTGCTCGCGACGCGAGTGCGATGAGTGAGCCGATCTCGCTGCGGGCCTAGGGAGAAGAGCTATGCGTGGTGCTGTAATGCCCGTAATCCTCATGATCGTGCTTCTCGCTCATGGGGGATGTCAGGCTCCAACAGGAGGCCGCGTAGCCGTTGCCCAACCGGCACCGGCGGTCGGTACTGCCGCACCGGCTTCACCAGCTCCTGTGACCGATGGCCCGCGCATCGTGTTTCAGGAGCCGGTGTATGATTTCGGTACGGTCGAGCAGGGTGAACAAGTGACGAGATTCTTCCGTTTTACTAATCAAGGGAGCCGAGATCTGCGCATCCACTCGCTCAAGAGTTCCTGTGGCTGCACCGCCGCCGTGATCTCGGCGGATGTGATTCCCCCTGGTCAAGAAGGAACGATCAGCGCTACCTTCGACACGAGTCGCTTCCTCGGGGAGAAGGTCAAGACGATCACCGTTTATAGCAACGATCCCCTGCAGCCGGTGACGACCCTGACCCTCCAGGGGGAGATTACGGTCGAGGTCGCCGCTGATCCTCCTCAAGTCTATTTCGGGCGGCTCCGTCGTGGTGAAGAGGTAACCCGTACAGTCGAGATCCTCTATGACGCGCAGAAGCCGATTACCATCACCAAGGTGGAGCACACCCATCCGGCTGTGCGCGTGCGTGCTGAAGAGCTCGAGAAGGACGGCAAAAAAGGGAAAAGACTGTTTGTGACTCTCACCAAAACGGTCGGCCTCGGCCGGTTCAACGACCAAATTGTCGTGACCACGACCAGTCACAAACGTCCGTCCATCACGATCCCAATCTTCGGCAGTATCGAGGGCGATGTGGTCATGCAGCCGCCGCAGGTCTCCTTTGGTGTCGTGCGTAGTGGCGAAAGCAAAACCCAGGAGGTGAGCGTCAAAAGCCGCGCGGCGAAGCCAGTGCGGGTCTTGCGTGTGGAGAGTGCTGTCGCAGGGGTGGGGGCGGAACTGACTCCGATCAAAGAAGGGGAGGAATATGTGATTACCCTACGGGTCGATGGCGAGCGCGAGCCGGGGCGTATCCAAGGAGAGGTGCGGGTGTTTACCGATCATCCACAAGAAAAGACCCTGACTATCCCGCTCTACGGGATGATTGCCGCCCGGCAGGCGAGGAGGTAAGCGCGCGGCCAGGCATGCTGGAACCTGCCCCGTCTCCGTATCCGTTGGCTCTGTCCGAGGCGCTCGAGCAGTTCCTTCCTCTGCTGCGCGGGGCTGACGGCGTCACCGTCCGACGGCTCTCGGGCCTCAAAGGTGCCGCTCGCGCCTTTTTTCTCTCTCGTTGCTTCCTCCGTACACCGCGGCCGACCCTGTGTGTCCTCGCCTCAGCCCAGGAGGCGGAGGCTTTTGCCGACGACCTGCGCTTTTTTCTCGGTCCCGAAGAAGAGGCTGCCCGCACGGTCTGCCTGTATCCCGCCTGGGATGTCCCTGCCTTCGAGAGCTTATCACCGAGCAATGAGGTGCTGGCGGCCCAAGTCGAGGGGCTCTATCAACTCCTTGCCTCTGCCACTCCCGTGCTCGTCGCCTCGGTCGATGCCCTGGCGCAGCGGGTCATGCCGCGAGAGGATTTGATCGATGCGACGCTCCGCCTCACCGTGAAGCAGGAGATCCCCCTCTCGGTGTTAGTGGACCATCTCACCCAATGGGGCTACCGTCGCGTTCCGCTCGTCGAGGAAAAGGGGGAAGTCAGTGTGCGGGGAGGGATCGTTGACTTTTTCCCTCCACTGACTACCCACCCCATACGGGTAGAATTCTGCGGCGATACCGTCGAATCGCTGCGCCGCTTCGACCCTGTGTCGCAACGCTCTCTCGCCGCCGTGGATGAGGTCACGGTTTTGCCCGTGCGGTTTTTCTCTCACGCGCGACTCCAAGCTGCGCGGCGGGCCGTCGAAGAGGTGATGGCGGAGAGTGCCGTCTCGCTGCGGGAGATGCAGCGCGTCGCGGAGAATATGAAGAGCGGCCTGCCGTTCCCTGGGGTGGAATTTCTGCTGCCGTATCTGTATCCCGCGCTAGAGAGTATTGGTGACTACCTCCCCCCGGATACCGTCATATGGGTTATAGAGCCTGCAACCGTCACAGCTGCGCTGGAAGATTTTTGGCAGCGCGTGCACGTGCGTGCGGCCGAAGTGGCCAGCGCAGCGCGCTTCGTACCGCCCCCTGAACGGGTATACCTGGCACCAGAGGAAGTCTGGACACCCCTGACTTCTTACGTGCGCGTACACGTCGAAGGGTTAGAGAACGTGGGTGCCGATTGTATGATCGCGAGCGCCCTGCATACGGATCTCACGCCGATGCTTCACAGCAAGGGAGGGGAACCTGGTCTCGCTCCCCTCGTGGAGCGTCTCCTGCTCTGGCAGGAGGAGCACGTGCGGGTGTTTTTGGTGGTATCCAGCACCCTGCAGGCCTCGCATCTGCACAATCTGTTGTCGGGACATGGGCTTCGCTTGCCAACGATCGCCGCCGCGGCAGACGTGTGGCTGGAACGTTCGCTCCCTGGTCCGGTGATCGTCGTGGGGCATCTATCTCGCGGTTTTGCCCTGCCGACAGACAGGCTAGTGATGCTGGCCGAAGAGGACATTTTCGGGGAACGGCGCCACCGCCGTCGCACGCGCCCGCGACCAGTGGCCGACTATTTGACCAGCCTCAGTCAGCTGAAGCCTGGAGACTATGTCGTCCATGTCGATCACGGAATCGGTATTTACCAAGGTCTGCGCCACCTCAGCGTCGCAGGAACCGAAGGAGATTATCTCCACCTGGAGTACGCGGGCGGAGACCGCCTCTATCTCCCGGTCGAGCGGATCAATCTGGTGCAAAAATATACGGGTGCCGACGGCCGGGCACCAGCGCTGGACCGGTTAGGGAGTCAACAGTGGGAGAAAGTCAAGCGGAAGACGAAAGAGTCTATCCTCGCCATGGCACGCGAGCTGTTGGAAATTCACGCCGTGCGCGAAAGTACCGCGCGATCGGCTTTTGCCCCTCTCGGCGCAGCATACGAGGAGTTTGTCGCTCGTTTTCCCTTCGAGGAGACGCCAGGACAGCAGACCGCGATTGCCGACGTATTGGAGGACATGCGGGGCACCAAACCGATGGACCGCCTGGTGTGTGGGGATGTCGGTTACGGCAAAACTGAGGTTGCGCTGCGGGCTGCGTTTGTGGCGGTCGAGAGTGGCAGGCAAGTGGCGGTGCTGGTGCCGACGACGGTCCTGGCGCAGCAACACGCGGAAACATTCGCGCGGCGCTTTGCCGACTATCCCGTACGGGTGGAGTTGCTCAACCGCTTTCGCTCGCCGGCAGAAGTGAAAGCGGTGTTGCAGGGGTTGGCGGCTGGCACGGTCGATATCGTCATCGGCACGCACCGTTTGCTGCAGCCCGATGTGCATTTCAAGAACTTAGGGCTGGTGGTGGTCGATGAAGAGCACCGCTTTGGGGTGGTACAGAAAGAGAAAATCAAAAAACTGCGTCAGCTGGTGGATGTCCTCACGCTCTCGGCAACTCCTATCCCGCGTACCCTCAACATGGCCCTGATGGGGTTGCGCGATTTGAGTGTGATCGAAACGCCGCCAGTCGACCGGCAGGCGATCCGTACCTTCGTCTCCCGTTTTGACGAAGGGTTGATCCGGTCAGCGATCCTGCAAGAACTGGGGCGGGGGGGACAGGTCTTTTTCGTGCACAATCGGGTAGAGACCATAGACAAAACAGCCAAGTGGTTGCGGGAGCTGGTTCCCGAGGCGATCATCGCTGTTGCTCACGGACAGATGGCCGAGCGTGAGCTGGAAAGGGTCATGCTCGATTTCCTGCACCATCGCTCCAACGTGCTGCTGTGCTCGTCGATTATCGAGTCCGGGCTCGACATCCCCACCGCCAACACGATTATCATCGACCGGGCCGATCAATTTGGTCTCGCGCAGCTCTATCAACTGCGCGGTCGTGTCGGTCGTTCGTCCCAGCGTGCATACGCCTATCTGTTGATCCCCGGTGAGCATCTCCTCACCGAGGAGGCGAGAAAGCGGCTGGAGGTATTGCAGGAACTGGATGATCTCGGCAGTGGCTTTCGGCTGGCTGCCCATGATTTGGAAATTCGTGGAGCCGGCAATCTCCTCGGCAAAGAACAGTCCGGGCAAGTAGCGGCTGTGGGGTTTGAGCTGTACACCCAGATGCTGGAAGAGACGGTGCAAGAGCTGCGCGGCGGAACCATTCGTGTCCACATAGAGCCGGAGATCCAACTTGGTCTTCCCGCCTATATTCCCGAGGCCTACATTCCCGATGTCAACCAGCGCCTGGTCTTCTACAAGAAGCTTGCCAATGTACGAGATCGCGACGATCTCCAAGCGGTAGCCGAGGAGATGGAGGACCGGTTTGGTCCGTTGCCTGCGCTCGTGCGCGTGTTTCTCGAAGTCATGGAATTGCGTCGGGTTTTGCGCGATGCTCTCGTGACCTCGGTATACCGCCGCGGTGAACGGGTGACCCTCCATTTCCATCCAGACTCCCCCGTCAAAGGGGAGCGGTTGGTCACCTTGGTGCAGCAGGAGCGGGGACGGTGGCAGTTCTCGCCGGACCTCCGTTTGACTGTCACTCTGCAGCCTGGGGAAGAGGTTATCCCGGCGATTCACCGCGTCTTGCGCAGCCTGGGGGAGTCGTGTTAGGCGGAGAGGGTATGAGCAAGAAAACCATTGGATTCCTGTTGGGCGTTGCTGTGCTATGGCCGGTTTCTAGCCCTGCGGAGGTCATCAACCGGGTCGTCGCCACAGTGGATGGTGAACCCATCACCTTGCACGAGGTGCGTGCGTTTCGCCAGCAGGCTAGACAGCTCGCCACGCTAGTGCCGCAAGAGGGGATCGCGACCATGTCTGAGCAGGATCTCCTCGAGGCGCTCATCATGAACAAGCTGGTCAGCAAAGAGGTCGAGGCCCAAGGGCTGAAGGCCAAGGAGTCCGATATCGACAGTTATATCGAGCGTATCAAGGCGCAGAACAACTTGACCGATGAGCAACTGCAACAGGCCCTCGCCAGCCAAGGGCTGACGATGGAAAGCTACCGCAAACAAATTGCCGACGAAATTGGCCGTGCCCTGCTCATCAACCGCGAGATCGGTGCGCGCGTCAATGTGACTCGGCAGGATATCGAGCGGTATTATAAAGAGCATGAAGAAGAGTTTGCCCGCCCTGAGCAGATCCGCGTGCGCCATATTTTCTTGCCTATCGCTCCCACCGCTTCGGCCGACGAAGAAAAAGAGGCGAGGGTGCTGATCGAGGAGATCCATCGGCGTGCGGTGGCCGGGGAGGATTTCGCCGTATTGGCCGATACCTATTCTCAAGGGCCAGGAGCCGGTCAGGGAGGCGATTTGGGATATTTCAAGAGGGGCCAGATGGCGCCGGAGATCGAAGAAGTCGCCTTTTCACTCAAACCGGGTGAAGTCAGTCGTCCCTTTCGCACCGGTGCCGGGCTCCATCTGTTGAAGGTGGAGGAGTACAGCGGGGCGGGAAAGAAAGAGTTGACCCCGGAAGTTGCAGAAGAGATCAAACGCAAGCTGTATAACGAGGCACTGCGGCGCCGCTATGAGCGCTGGTTCCAAGAAGACCTGCGCTTCCGTCATCATGTGGAGACCTTCCTGACTGCCCCGCCTGGCAGCCCCACGGGAGTGTCGAGCAGTACTGCACGTGCACGCCGACAGGAGGAAACAACGGCGAGCAGGGCGGCACCTGCCCAAGAGCGCAAAGAGCAGAAGGGGTTTTTCCGCCGTCTGTTGCCGTTTTAGCGGTGCAGTGGGGAGCGGAGAGCGAGGAGCCGTGCGCGTGCCGAACGGGACAGTCTGGTCCTGCGGAGGGGAGGAGTGATGCCGCCGCTCCTC
>JANWXO010000015.1 GCA_025057295.1 Candidatus Binatia bacterium
GAGGACTTCCGGCCGTTGTTAGAGCCTGTTGTGGATGATCCGCCGGATATTTTCCTCAGCGTCGGCCGTGTCGAAGATGACATTTTGCTGGGCCGGCAGTTGCGCGCGCTCAAGCCGCGGGTGAAAGCTGCCGGGTTGGTCGTCGCTGCCATTAGTCGCTTCAAAGCTGCGCTGCGGGAGCAGGCAGACGGCTTCTTGGCGCCCAGTCAGTGGGAGCCGCAGGTACGCTACCGTGTAGACTTCGGTCCTTCCGAGGACGAGTTCCTCTCGCATTATCTGAAGAGCGCCACGGTGCCGATTGACTACCCGGCAGCGCAGGGCTATGCCGCAGGTCTGGTTGCCCAGCGCTGTGTGGAAGAGGTGGGCTCGCTCGAGCAGAAAGCCCTGCGCGGGGCGGCAGGCCGCCTACGGTTCACCACGTTTTACGGTCCCTATGCGATCGATCCGCAGACCGGCAGACAGATAGCTCATCCCATGCTCGTGACCCAGTGGCAGAGAGGACGCAAGGAGATCGTGTGGCCGCGCGAGGTGGCCGAAGCGCAGCCGATTTACCCCGGTCCCTTTTCGGGGTGAATAGGGGCGGGAGCAGGAGCACGTCATCACCTCACTCGACCTAGCCAAGCGGCTCCACGTCCTCCAGCTGGTCGGGCGAGGGCGAGGTCCGCAAAAGGATCGCCGAAGACGACCTGATGGGTCGCGTGGTGGCACTGCTGGAGGTGCCCTACAAAGGGTGTTGGTCTGTGAAAACCTAAATGTTGCGGCGGCAGTGCACACATCGCCTCTACTGGCTTGATCGGAGCGGTGTTTTGTGAGATGTTCCAGGCCTCTTCACCGCTTTCGCGGTTGCAAAGGAGTGTTGGTATGGGACGTTTAGACGGGAAGGTGGCGTTGGTTACGGGTGGGGCCTCCGGTATCGGTCGGGCGATCTGCCACAGTTTTGCCAAAGAAGGGGCAACCATTATCTGTAACGATCTGACCGTCGAGGCGGCACAAAAGGTCCTGGACGAGTGCGGACAGGGCAAGCAAGGACTGGCGGTCAAAGCCGATGTGTCCCGCAGCCGTCAGGTGGTCGCCATGTTCGACAAGATTCGCAAGAAGTTTTCCACCCTCGACGTGCTGGTCAACAATGCCGGCATTGGACTCGACAACCCGCAACTCCGCGCTCGCTTCAATAAGGTGTTGGAAAAACAACAGGCCGAGCTGGCGAAGGAGGGCAAGATCACCACGGCTCTAGAGGCGACGCAGAATCTGACCGATGAAGAGTGGGACCGTATGCTCGGTGTTCACCTGAGCGGCACATTTTACTGTACGCGCGAGGCGCTCAAGATCATGGAGAAGCAGCGGTCGGGCAAGATCATCAACATTGCCTCCATTTGTGGGATGACCGGTTGTGCCGGTGCCCCGCACTATAGCGCTGCCAAGGCCGGTATCATGGGCTTTACGCGCGCGGTCGCGCGGGAAGTGATCGTGCGTCATATCAATGTCAACGCCATCGCGCCGGGTTATATCGACACCCCGATGACCCAGGCCATCACCGATGCGGTGCGCAGGGCAATCGCGGCGGCGACTCCTGCTGGTCGCTTCGGCACGCCGCAGGATATCGCCAACCTGGCTGTATACCTGGCTTCCGAAGAAGCGAACTTTGTCGTCGGCCAGGTCATCAGCCCCAATGGCGGCTATGTCATTGCGTAAAAACGGGAGCTGGCGCAAGGCTGAGTGGCGAGAGTCACAGTGTGTGGTCGGAATCGCGAGTACCCGGCGAAGTGGTGTTATGCCGTTTCCTCTACGGCTGCGGCTACCTTCTTGAGATCAGCGACAAGCGCACGCTCTACACGCTCGTACGCGGCTTGATCCACACTGCGTAAGCGCAGCACATACGCCGGGTGGAAGGTTGCGAGCAGACGCCTGCCGTGGGCATCGGTGCGAAACTGGCCGTGGTCCTCGTTCATTTTGAATTTCTTGTCGATGAGGGCCTGCGCGGCTGGAGTGCCAATACACACAACGATTTGCGGCTGTATCAGCTCGAGCTCCTCTTCCAGCCAGGGACGGCAGGCTTTGATTTCCGCAGCTGACGGCGAGCGATCGACCAGACGGCCCCTTTCCCTTTTCGTCGCCCGACATTTGATCAAGTTGGTAATCCACAGGGCTTCTCGCTGTAAACCTGCTTCGGCTAATACGCGATCGAGCAGCATTCCCGCCGGACCGACGAATGGTCGACCAGTTTCTTCTTCTACCGCCCCTGGTCCTTGCCCGACAAGCACGATCCGCGCCTCGACATTCCCCTCGCCACACACTACTCGGCGCCGGGTGGCGATGTTGGGACAGGCCTGACAGCGGCGGATTTGTTCTTGTAAGGTCGCCATCCGGGCGTGCTTATCCATGAGTAGTAGCCTCCTCTTTGGGCGCCGGCATAGTACCACCAAAAGTGGCAACCTGCCTTGCGCTTGGTGCATCCAACCTTCCTGTTCCGTGTCTTCCTCTCTCTAGCCTCACGAGCCGGCATTTGATAAAGCCCTGGCAGGCCCTTCGGTGGAGGACCTATTATGTGGCAAACCCCCCTCTGCAAACAACTTGGGCTGAGCTATCCGATTTTTTCCGTCGGTTTTGGTGGAGGGATGGCCGGACCAGAGCTGGCAGCGGCGGTGTCGAACGCTGGGGCATGTGGAGTGCTTGGGGGCGGGGGAGTGCCCGCGGCGTACGTCCGCCACCTGATTCGACAGCTCCGTACCCTCACGGATAAACCGTTTGGCGTCAACATTATTCTGCCTCTCTTGCAGGAAGGGCAGATCGAGACCTGCCTCGACGAAAACATTCCACTGCTGGTACTCTTCTGGGGAGATCCGCACCCCTATGTCAAAGAGGCCCATCGGCATGGGACAAAAGTATTTCTCCAGGTCGGCTCGGTCGAGGAAGCAGTGGCTGCAGCAGAGGCCGGAGTCGATGCGATCATCGCCCAAGGCGTCGAGGCGGGTGGGCATGTGAAAAGCACCACTGCGTTGTCCACCATCGTCCCAGCAGTAGTCGAAGCCGTGCGACCGATCCCGGTGCTTGCCGCCGGGGGCATTGCAAACGGTAGAGGGATTGTGGCGGCATTCAGCCTGGGAGCACAGGGGGTGTCACTGGGGACGCGCTTCCTCTGCAGCGAGGAGGCGCGGGTCGTCCGTGCTTACAAGGAGCGCGTGGTGCGCAGTAGGGCTGAGGATACCGTTCATACGTTCCTTTTCGATGTAGGCTGGCCAAATGCCGCCCACCGCGTGTTGCGCAACAGAGCGATCGCGGAATGGGAGGCAGCAGGCCGTCCGGCTCCTGGCCAACGACCAGGAGAAGGACAAATCATCGGCACGATGCCGCTCGCCGAGACGACGGTCGAGATCGTGCGCTACGCCGTGCTCCCTCCCCTGTCCGGCTTTACCGGTGATATCGAGTATATGGCGCTCTACGCTGGCGAGTCGTGCAGCCTGGTCAACGATATCAAGCCCGCGGCGCACATCGTGCGCGACTTGGTGCGTGAGGCAGAGGAAGTCGTCAAGAGGCTTACAGCATGAGAGCGGAGGAACAGGGCGATGGACTGGCGCGACCAGTGCAGGGAAAAATTGCTCACCGCCGAGCAGGCGGCGAAGATGATTGAGTCCGGACAACGGGTTCTGATCGGGTTAGGAACCGTCGAGCCCCAGTATCTCGCGGCTGCCCTCTGCGAACGGTGGCAGGAGCTGCGGGATGTGGAAATCGTGACGAGTAACACGATGCATCCCTATCCCTGGTTCGACCCAGAAAAAGCATCGGCGTTTACCATCCACGCCGGTTATTTGTCTGCCTATTTGCGCCCACTCTACCAGGAACGGCGCCTCGAGTTCTCCGTCAACACGGTATACTCCCCTGCCAAGTGGCTCGAGGGGGAACGATCGACCGGCATGATGGTACCGGACGTCTTTCTCACTACGGTCTCTCCCCCCAACGCCCAGGGATTTTGCAGCTTTGGCGAGCAGCTGTGGTATTCGCGCGCCTGGGTACAGCGGGCACGCCTGGTCATTGCAGAGGTGAATCCGCTACTCATCCGCACCGGTGGCGACAACTACGTCCATGTGTCGCAGATCGACTATCTCGTCGAGCAGCCCGAACCAACCCCACCGTTCCGCATGACACCGGTCGTTGCGCCAGAAGAGCAAGAGGTGGCGGAGAAGATCGGTGCGCTGGTCGCCTCCCTGGTGCGGGACGGGGATACGATCCAGATCGGTCTCGGCTCGATCTCCATGGCCGCAGGGTTCTTTCTGCGCGAGAAGAATGACCTAGGGGTACACTCGGAGATTATCACGTCGGCGATGATCGACCTGTACAAGCGGGGGGTGATCACCGGGAAACGCAAAACCCTGCATCCTGAGAAGCTCATTGCAACCGGGATGTTTCTCGAGCCTGAGGACTATGGCGTGGTCGATGGCAACCCCGTCTTCGAGTTGCGCGACGCCTTTTACACCAATAATCCGCTGGTGATCGCCCAGAACCGGTGCCAGGTGGCGATCAATAACGCGCTCGCCATCGATTTGACCGGGCAGGTCACGGTGGAGGCGTTTGGACCGCAGATGTACAGCGGGGTCGCGGGGCAGCTCGATTTCGTGCTAGGGGCGTATTTCTCACCGGGAGGACGTTCCATCACCGTGCTCCCGTCTACCGCCCGGAGCGGGACGGTGTCGCGTATCGTCCCGGAGTTTCCTGCCGGGCAGGTAGTCTCCCTGCCGCGGACCTATATCGACTATGTGGTGACGGAGTACGGAATTGCCAGCTTGGCGGGCAAGAGCGAACGCAAACGCGCCGAAGCCTTGATCGACATCGCTCATCCTGCGTTTCGTGCGGAACTGCGGGCAGCTGCCCGGAAACGGTTTTGGCCGTGAGGGAAGGAGGAAAGGTATGGAACGGCTCACAAACAAAGTTGCACTGATCACCGGCGGAGGCTCAGGCATTGGTCGCGCCACGAGCCTCCTCTTCGCCCGCGAAGGGGCCAAGGTGGTTGTTGTGGACTATGCCCCCGAAGGCGGAGAGGAGACGGTACGGCGGATCAGGGCTGACGGGGGAGCGGCACTATTCGTTCGGGCTGATGTCTCCAAGTCTGCCGAGGTGCAGCAGATGATCGCGACCACGGTCGACACCTATGGCCGCCTCGATATCTTGTTCAACAATGCCGGGATCGAGGGGCCGTCGGCCAAAATCGTCAATTATCCGGAGGCGGAATGGGAGCGGGTCATTGCCGTCGATCTCACTGCCGTTTACCTTGGCATGAAATATGCCATTCCTCAGATGCTCAAGCAGGGTGGTGGGGTCATTATCAGCACAGCTTCGGTGGCAGGAATGGTCGGCTTTCCTGGCAGCGGTGCCTACGGAGCGGCCAAGGCCGGGGTGATTCAACTGACACGGACGGTCGCTTTGGAGTACGCGAGCAAAAATATTCGAGTGAACTGTATCTGCCCGGGCGTCATTCGTACGCCGATGGCCCAGCGCGTGATGGGGGATCGGCCAGAAGAGGTCACCGTGCGTATGGAACCGATCGGCCGTCTCGGCACGCCGGAGGATATTGCGTATGCGGCGCTCTTTTTGGCGAGCGATGAGTCGTCGTTTGCGACGGGTGCTCCTTTTATCATCGATGGCGGGTACGTGGCACGCTGAGGAGAGGGCATGAAGGAATCCTTGGTGTTGCTGGTTTTATGGCTCCTGTTTGGTGGGTCTCATCTGCTGTTGTCCTCTGCGCACGTGCGCCCGAAACTCGTCGCGCGTTTGGGCTTACGCCCCTTTTGGGGGATCTACTCGCTCGTGGCTCTTGCGACCTTCATCCCTTTAGTCGGCTACTATTTTCACCATAAACACGCCGGACCGCAGCTGTGGGTGGTGTTGGGGCCCTATTTGCTCGTGCGAGACGTCAACGTCTTGCTCATGGCACTGGCGTTTGTCCTCCTGGTCGGTGGGGTAGCTGCCCGGCCGCCGAGCGGGATGATGGCACGCGGCACGCCGGAGGCATACGGGCTGACACGCATTACGCGCCACCCGGTCTTTGCCGCGTTCTTTCTGTTCGGGTTGGCGCACTGCCTGGTCAACGGAACCCTCGGGGATCTCATCTTCTTCGGGGGGTTTTCTGCCTTCGCGTGGA
Source organism: Candidatus Binatia bacterium (assembly GCA_025057295.1). GTDB lineage: Bacteria > Desulfobacterota > Binatia > Bin18 > Bin18 > JANWXO01. The sequence goes on from JANWXO010000015.1 coordinate 6,134, forward strand.
TCGGCGCCTGGCATCAGGACACGCGGAAAGTGGTGGAAATTCCCGGCTATGCGGAGTTCAAGGCGGCAACCTCGTTCTTCCCTTTTGTGGCTATCGCCAGCCGCAAGCAGCCGTTCCCCCAGGGAGAGCTGCGCTGGGGCGTTATCCTGCTTGCCTTGGTCATATTTTATATTGTACGAGCGTATCACCCGCGTCTCTTCGGAGGGGTGTTGATGACGCTATGAGGGGGTGGTGGGATGAACCTGGAGACCGTATGGGAGTGGTTGCTGAGCCTCTCGAAAGTCCAGCTCATTCTCCTGGGTGGCTCGTTGTCACTGCTGGTTGCGGTCAGCAAGATTGTGCGTTTCTTCTTCTTGTTGGGGCTTCTAGTCATTGGCGTGACGGTGTTGCTGCCGGAGCTCGCTCAGCGCTATGAAAACAGCCCGTTGCCGGCAATTGTCAGGGAACTGCTGCGAAAGGGGGTAGAGGCGACCCAAGACCCCACTCCACCTCGGCCGCCCGCGGGGAAGGAACGAGCCTCTTAGCTTTTGGGGCCGGTCGGCTCATCTCCATTTTGCGCGCACAGGAGGCACTATGAGACCCACCAAAGATAAACCTCTCTCCGGCAGTATGGCACACTATAGCAAAGGCGGGGTGGAGATCGTCGATCCACGCGAAAACGTGAGGCGCTATGTCTACTCGAACGTGTACGAAATTGGCGCGCGGGCGCAACCGTACACAAAACTCGCGGTGGCCAGGAACGGCCCCTATGTCGTCGAGTGCATCGTGGCCGAGGGCGTGATGCCACAGTGGTCACTCCGCCCGCATGACGAATTTCTCCTGTGTCTGGAGGGGGAGGTGCGGGTCGATTTTATCGAGCCGCAGACTGAGATGCCACCCGGCAGTCATCCTACTGTCTCCGGCGAAGAGGTCGGGTATATCATCATCCGCGAGGGAAACCTCTGCCTCTTACCGAAGGGCATGGCGTACAGGCTGAGCGCCAGCCGCCGTTCTCTCCTCCTGCAGCAGACGAAGCAGAGCGAGGAGACTGTCTTTGCTTGGGAAGAGATCTGTGAGGGGTGGAAAGAGCACTGAGAGGAGGGACAATAGACCAACCTGGGACGACCTCTGTGTGAGAGTCCGTTCGGTGCGAAGGGGACAAGGAGGCGTTATGGAGATCTACAGGGAATTTCATTTGGGCCAGTTTCGCTTCACGCGCGACGATTATTTTGCCCACATCTTCTTTCCCACCCAGGCTGGCAGACCCATGGAGCATAAGATGGACATCGATGCCTTTCTGCGCCCGCTGCAGCGCGACGTGGCCTGGGGATTTTTTTACGGGATGGTCAAGTTTGACGACATCTTTGGCACGATCAACCATTACGGCACGGTCGAGGTCTTCGGCGGCAAGTACCACAAAGCGCTGCGGGAAAACGGCCTCTGGCATGCAGAGGAACTGGACCGTGACGAAGTCGAACGGGTGTTCGTGGAGATGCTCGAAGACTGGGTCCCGGCGGATTTCGACCCCTTTGCCGCACCGCGGGAGACCGGGTCAGCCATTGGCCCAAAACGGCAAGGCAACCCGGCCGCTATCCACCGCAAGCGGGTCGTCACCACGCGCATGATCAAGCAAGAGGAGCGCCAGGACCCGGACTACCCCATCAACGCGGGCTTTGCCGGCATGCAGTTCATCTACGGCGAGATGCATATCAAGCCTGGGCATGAACACAAGTTCGGCCTGGTCAATCTCTACGAATACCTCGCCCGTTCGGACGTCACATGGAACCCCTCGATTGTGTCTGTGGTCGAGCATAGTTTGTTCTGTCCTACCACGGAGGAGCACAAGCTACCGGTCAAGCACGGCAATGACCGGGTCGAGTGGTTTATTCAGCTCAACGGTCAGATCGATTGGGAGATCTGTGACCAGCGTACCGGGGAGCTGAGGGCCTTCGTCCGTATGCGGCCGGGTGACGTCTGTGCCATGCCGGCGGATATTCAACACCAAGGGTTCGCACCGGAACGGTCGATGTTGTTGGTATGGGAGAACGCTGATCCGGACATGCCGCAAAAGATTCGCTCCGGAGCCATCCCCGGCGACCCGGACAAAATGGTGACGATGAAGTAGAGGGTGCTCTCGGCACTCTCCCTGCGCGAGGAGGCCGTATGCAAATAGAGAAGAGGCTTGCGGAGATGGGGCTGACTCTGCCGCCGGCGCCGACCCCGGTAGCCAACTACATCCCTGCGGTGCGGACTGGCAACCTGCTGTTCGTCTCTGGGCACGGTCCTGGGGTCGTGAAGGATGGCAAGGTTGAATACATCCGGGGGAAGGTAGGGAAGGACCTTACCGTAGAGCAGGGGTATGAGGCGGCCAAACATGTGATGCTGAACCTCCTGCAGTCGATTAAAGGGGTCATCGGCGATCTCGATAAGGTGCGCCGCGTCGTCAAAGTGCTCGGCTTTGTCAACTGTACGGAGGACTTTGCCGACCACCCGAGGGTCATCAACGGCGCCTCTGATCTGTTGGTTGCGCTCTACGGCGAACGCGGACGCCATGCCCGTTCGGCGGTGGGCATGCAACAGTTGCCCTTCGGTATTGCCGTGGAAATCGAGATGGTAGTCGAGGTAGAAGACTAGCGGTGGTAGAATGTCCCCATGCCAATAGCGTATAGTGCCGAAACTAACCTACCGGATGAAGACGGAAACGGGTTTGTGGGACCGGATGCAGAGGGCTCGCTGCTGACTGCTGACAACGCCCGCTTTATCGAGACCCTCTATCAGCAATACCTGACCGATCCGACCACGGTCAGTGTGGAATGGCAAGAATATTTTGCACGCCTCACCGCTGGTGGCGGCCCCATGCCGGCGGTGACGGCTGGCGTTGTCGCAGAAGCGCCGGCGGCGGTGGCGACCCTCGAACAGCAGGCGCGAGTGTTGCAACTGATCAACGCCTACCGGGTGCGTGGCCATTTCGAGGCCGACCTCGATCCTCTCGGAATTGCGCCGAGGCCGAAACATCCCGAACTCGACCCTGCGTATTACGGGTTCACGAAGGACGACCTGGGCCGGGAATTCACGGTCGGCCGCCTCTTTGGCATGCCGGCGCTGACCCTGCGCGGGATTCTTTCGACTCTGCGCGAGAGTTACTGCGGGACGATCGGGGTCGAGTACATGCATATACAGGATCCGGTGCAACGACAGTGGATCCAGCAACGTCTCGAGGACAAGCGGTACCAGCCGCAGTTGACCCTGGAGACCAAACGGGCCATCCTCACCAAGCTGTACGCGGCGGAGACGTTCGAAGTATTTTTGCACACCAAATTTGTCGGCCACAAACGTTTCTCCCTCGAAGGGGCGGAAAGCCTGATCCCCTTGCTGGATATGATTATTGAACACGGCGCACTCCAAGGAGCGGAGGAGCTCGTCATCGGAATGCCGCACCGTGGCCGCCTCAACGTCCTGGCCAATACGCTCGGCAAATCCTATGAGATGATCTTCTCGGAGTTCGAGGGCAACGTCGATCCTTCCTTGATGATGGGCACGGGCGATGTGAAGTACCACCTCGGCTTCTCGGCCGACTATACCACGCGCAGCGGCAGACGCGTGCATCTGACGCTGACCGCCAACCCCAGCCACTTAGAGGCCGTCAACCCGGTTGTCGAGGGACGAGTGCGTGCCAAGCAAGAGCGACGCGGTGATAGGGAGCGTAGTCGCGTTGTCCCGTTACTCATTCACGGCAATGCTGCCTTTGCCGGGCAGGGGGTCGTCGCCGAAACCCTCAATCTGGCCCGCCTCGTGGGGTATCAGACTGGCGGCACCGTCCATATCATCGTGAATAACCAGATCGGCTTTACCACCAACCCTGAGGAGGGACACTCTGGGGCGTACCCGACGGACATTGCCAAAGCCGTGCAGGCGCCGATTTTCCACGTCAACGGTGACGATCCTGAAGCAGTGGTGCGGGTCGGCATGCTCGCGGTAGAGTACCGGCAGATGTTCAAGAATGACGTGGTGATCGACATGTTCTGCTATCGCCGGCACGGCCATAACGAGGGGGATGAGCCCAGCTTCACCCAACCGCGTATGTATCGGGCGATTAAAGCCCACCCCCACGTCACGTGGATCTACCGTGAGCGCTTGCTCGATCGTGGCGAGCTGACGAGCGAAGAGGTACAGGGAATCGAAAACACGTTCCGTGCCCGTCTGCAGGAGGCGCTGGATACGGTGAAAAGTAATCCTCCGGCAGTACGACCCGACACCTTACAGGGTGCCTGGGCCGGCTTCACCCGCGGCGACGGGAATGAGCAGGTCGATACGCGGGTACGACGTGAGCTCCTCGAGTATATCGCCCGTCGTCTTTCCGCTCTGCCCGAACATTTTACTCCCAACCCGAAGGTAGAGAAGCTGTTGCAGGCACGCACCGAAGCGGTACTCACTAACGGTCCGATCGATTGGGGACTCGCCGAACTCCTCGCCTATGGCACTCTGGTGTGCGAAGGCACGCATGTCCGGTTGAGCGGGCAGGATTCGGAGCGTGGGACGTTCAGCCATCGCCATGCTGTCCTCGTCGATTACGATACTGGGACGCGCTATATACCGTTGGCCCATCTGCGCGAGGGCCAGGCGAGTTTCACCGTCTTCAACAGCCCACTCTCTGAGTATGCCGTCATGGGGTTTGAGTTTGGCTATAGCCTCGACGCTCCAGATACGCTGGTGATCTGGGAGGCGCAGTTCGGCGATTTTGCCAACGGGGCGCAAATCATCATCGACCAGTTCCTGGCGAGTTCAGAGGCGAAGTGGCAGCGCATGAGTGGGCTCGTCCTGTATCTGCCGCACGGTTATGAGGGACAGGGGCCGGAGCATTCGAGCGCCCGCCTCGAGCGCTTTCTGCAGCTGTGCGCGGAAGACAACATGCAGGTGGCCAACTGTACGACCCCGGCCCAATTTTTCCATCTGCTGCGGCGGCAGATGAAGCGCAACTTCCGCAAACCTCTGGTCATCATGACGCCTAAAAGTCTCCTGCGGCATCGTCTTGCCGTCTCGTCGGTCGCCGACTTGGCGGAGGGGCGGTTCCACCCAGTGCTCGACGAAGACGCAGCACCTGCAGACACGCTGCGGATCGACCTGCAGCGCGTTTCACGCCTCCTGCTCTGTAGCGGCAAAGTCTATTACGACCTGCTGCTCGAGCGGGACAGGATCCGCCGGGATGACGTGGCCATTGTGCGCCTCGAACAACTCTACCCCTTCCCTGCTGACCCCCTGGTAGCAGTCCTCTCGCGCTATGAGCGCGTAGCAGATGTGGTCTGGGTGCAGGAAGAGCCACGCAATATGGGAGCGTGGGGGTTCATGTATGAGCGACTGCCGGCCCTGCTGTACCCTGGCCAATCTCTGCGCTATGTGGGCCGTGAGGCACAGGCGAGCCCGGCGACCGGCTCACAGAAAATCCACCAGCAAGAACAGGCAGAACTGATCAGGCAGGCTTTTGCCGACTGACAACCCGGCGGCAGCGAAAAGAGCATTGGCGACCTGGGGTCTCTGGGTCAGGTGAATGAGGGAGTCTTATGGCGACGGATATTGTCATCCCCGCCCTGGGGGAATCGATTACCGAGGCGACAATCGTCCGCTGGCTCAAAGGAGCGGGGGAGAGAGTCGAACAGGATGAAGTCATCGTCGAGATTGAGACGGATAAGGCGACAATGGAGTTGGTCGCCCCGGAAACCGGCGTGTTAGAGATCGTCAAAGGTGAAGGGGCAAAAGTGCAGATCGGTGAAACCATCGGGCGTGTCTCTCCCGTTGGAGAGACGCGAACAATACCCGCCGAGACGACAGCTCCACACGCGGTGTCGCATGTTGCCCGTCCTGCTCCAGCACAGGCCACGGAGGGGATTCCGCCACTGAGCCCTGCGGTCCGTCGCCTGGTCGAGGAACACGGGCTCGAGCCCGGCGAGATTGCGGCGACGGGACGTGGCGGTCGTCTGACGAAAGGGGATGTGTTGCAGTACTTGGAGACGCAAGGCCGGACAGAGGTCAAATCGTCCCCCCAACCCACACCGTCACCGGTGAGAGTTCCTCCTTCCACTGGACGTCCCTCGGCCAGTCCTCAGCCCACCCCGCGCCCCGAGGTGCGTGAACGGCGCGAGCCGATGAGTCGCATTCGCAAACGTATCGCTGAGCGACTCGTGCAGGCGCAACACACGGCGGCGATTCTGACCACGTTTAACGAAATCGACATGACGGCGGTGTTAGCGCTGCGGGCCAAATACAACGAGGTCGTCAAAGAACGGTTCGGGGTGTCGTTGGGGCTGTTGTCCTTTTTTGCCAAGGCCAGTGTCGAAGCCTTGCGTGCCTTTCCGGCGATCAATGCCGAAATCCGTGGCGACGATATCGTGTACAAAGACTACTATGCGTTGGGCATTGCCGTGGCGACGGAACAGGGATTGCTCGTACCGGTGATCCGGGAGGTCGACCGCAAGAGTATGGTGGAGATCGAGGTTGAGCTGGCCGAGCTCAGCCAGCGGGCTCGCACCGGCAAAATCAGCGTTGAAGAACTCACCGGTGGCACCTTCACCATCAGTAATGGAGGGGTCTTTGGATCGTTATTGTCCACGCCGATTTTGAACCCTCCCCAAAGCGGTATTCTCGGTCTGCACAAAATCGAAAAGCGCCCGGTGGTGGGTCCGAACGATGAGATCGTGGTGCGCTCGATGATGTATGTGGCGCTCTCCTACGATCATCGGATCGTTGATGGACGAGAGGCGGTCTTGTTTCTCCGTCGCATTAAAGAGTGCATCGAAGATCCCAATCGCATCCTCCTCGGGCTCTGAGAGGGGAGAGCTGACGCAGGGGGAAGAGAGATGAGAGGGTATGCCTGAGGCGCAACGCTTTGATGTGGTGATGATCGGTGCAGGTCCGGGTGGCTATGTAGGGGCGATCCGTGCCGCCCAACTCGGTCTGCGGGTTGCTTGTGTCGACAAAGCACCAAGCCTGGGGGGGACCTGTCTCAATATCGGTTGCATCCCGAGCAAGGCGCTGCTCGATTCGAGCGAATGGTTCGTGCAGGCGCGCACCAAATTTGCCCGTCATGGTATTTTGTGCGATGGCATCCGGTTGGACTTGGCCGCGATGATGGCCCGCAAGGAGGCGGTGGTCAAAGGATTAGCGCAGGGGATTGCCGGGCTCTTCAAGAAAAACAACATTACCAGCGTGCAGGGGCACGCCTGCTTTCGCGATCCGCGGACGGTCACCGTGACAGCCAGGGATGGGACGCAGCAGCTCCTGCAAGCAGACGCTGTTGTCATCGCCACGGGAAGCGAACCGATCGCCCTTCCTGCGCTGCCCTTCGATGGGCAGTACGTGGTGAGTTCCACAGAGGCGCTCGCGTTTCCTGCGGTGCCGCAACACCTTGTCGTAGTCGGTGGCGGCGCCATCGGCCTCGAACTCGGTTCTGTCTGGCTCCGCCTGGGAGCGAAAGTCACCGTCGTCGAATTGATGCCCCGGGTGATTCCTGGCACTGACGCGCAGATTGCTGCTGCGTTGCAACGGGCACTGACCAAACAGGGGTTCAGCTTTTTCCTCAACTCGCGGGTGACCGAGGGTGTGGTGCACAACGGCATGGTCACGTTGACAGTGGAAAACGATAAAGGGGTGCAGAACCAGCTCCAGGCGGATCGTGTGCTCGTCGCCGTCGGTCGGAAACCCTACACTGCAGGTCTTGGTGCTGAGGCGATTGGCATTGCCTTTGATGCCCGTGGTCGCATCGTGGTGGATCGGCACTACCGCACGAATGTTCCAGGTGTGTATGCCATCGGTGACGTCATTGCCGGGCCGATGCTTGCCCACAAAGCGGAAGAGGAAGGAGTCGCACTAGCAGAACGGCTTGCTGGGCGAGCGGGACATGTCAATTACGACCTGATTCCGAACGTCGTCTACACCTGGCCCGAAGTGGCAACCGTCGGTCTCTCTGAAGAGGCGGCCAAAGCATCAGAGATCAACTATAAAGTGGGGACCTTCTCGTTTTCCGCCAATGGTCGGGCCCGGTGTATGGACGAGACTGAAGGGATGGTCAAGGTGCTTGCCGATGCCAAGAGCGACCGCGTGTTGGGGGTGCACATCATCGGACCGCGGGCATCCGACCTGATTGCCGAAGCGGTGATGGCGATGGAATTCGGAGCTGCGGCCGAAGACATCGCCCGTACAGTCCACGCACATCCGACGCTGCCAGAGGCGTTGCGCGAGGCAGCACTCGCCGTTGACCGCCGCGCGCGGCAGAGTTGAAACTGCTGCTCACCCCTGAAACGCTTCGATGATCTTCCGCCATCGCGCGACACTCTGCCCTGGGCGGTCGGCATGATAAAACATCACGCGGTCCAGCAGCCCGTTGTACTTCGCCTTGAGTAGACTCGGGACCTCTTCAGGCGCTCCAGTGACAGCGAACTCGGCGAGCATCTCGTCGGTGATCTCTTTCGCCATGCTCTGCCATTCGCCTTTTGCCGCCTTCTCGCTCAGTCGCAGGCAGACATCTCCCCAGCCGTGGAGGTCCAACACCGGTTTGTAGGTGCGGGTAGAGGCGTAAAAGGCGATCTGTTGCCGGACTTTTTCCCGCATCGCCTCCATCTCTTTGCGACTGTCTCCCATGATCACGAAGGCAGAGGTTGCGATGGTGATGTCTTTGCGGCTGCGTCCGGCCTTTTTTGCACCTTGCTCAATCTGCGGGAGGACCACCTCGCGCAAGTATCGCGCTGTGTGGAGCGGATGAGCGTGAAAGCCTTCACACAGCTCACCAGCCAGGCGGCAGATGGAGGGGTTGACGCCGGCGATGTCAATCGGCACGTGCGGGTGGGCAATGGGTCCTGGATGAAAGGCCGGTGTCATCAAGGTAAAGGTGTAAAACTGGCCTCTGAAGTTGAGCGGTGTCCCGTTCTGCCAGCAGTCCCAGATTACCCGCAGGGCACAAATCACCTCGCGCAGCTTTGGTCCGGGGGATTCCCATTTGACACTGAAGCGGCGCTCATTATGGCCTTTCACCTGCGTGCCGAGACCGAGAATGAAGCGTCCCTGTGAGGCCGCTTGCAGGTCCCAGGCGGTGTAGGCCAGCGACATCGGGCTGCGCGGGAAGGCGAGGGCGATGGCGGTGCCGAGCTTGATCGTGCGCGTGACAGTTGCGGCCACGGCGAGCGGCAGGAAAGGGTCGTGTTGATTTTCCGGGTTCCACAAGGCGGCAAATCCCATGTCTTCGGCGGCCTTGGCGATCTCCGCGGCCTCGGCCAGATTGCCCGCCTCGGCAAACGCCCGTGTGGTGAGCATCACATCGAGTTGCATGGTCTGTCTCCTGTGTTGGTGCTCTATGTATGATGTGAAGGCGGAAACTGCCGCCGAGTCACCGTCAGCCGTGACGGTTTTTCACATGTCGTCTAACGGGAACACCGGTCGCCGGATTTTGCGGTACGGCAGCCGGCTGAGGATGGGGGTCGCCAGCCCTGGCGTATCGACGTCGATAATCTTGCTGGCGATCCCAGCAAAGCCAGCCCGGTGTTGGAGTTCGGATTTGACCGCCAAGATCTTGCGTGCGGTCGGCTCGATACCGAGACTGCGGAAGTGGTTCACTTCAAAGCCGTGAGCAGGCCGAGAGGTGAGGATCACTTCCACTCCGCCACAGTCGAGCACGACCGTTGGTCCCCGGCGGTAGGTACCGGCATTGAACGGGGTTGCCGCTCTGTAGACGCCGTCCTGGATCACACGGACGCGGCCACTGATCTGGATAGGATCGCCGTGGAACCTATCTACTTTCCCGCCTACCGTCAGAGTAACCTGCTTGCCGATCCCGGCCTGGATGGCTTCCTGCACCGCGGCAGGGTCGGTGATATTACTGATCACCGCGCTGGTAGCGTTTTGTCTGAGCAATTCGGCGAGCAACACGGTGCCATCACCGGGGGTGCCGGCTCCGCCGCTGTCGGCGAGATCGCCCAACACCACTGGACCGTCTTCGCTCTCGATCGCCTCGCGCACCGCGTCTGCGACCGGGACGACATCGGCGGTGAAGGCGTGACGTTTTGCCCAGCACGCTGCTGTGATCTTTTCGGCGATCTCTCGTGCCAGTCCTGGCTCGTTATTGGTCGTGACGACCACGCTCATACCGGTTTGCGGAATCTCCGAGTACGGGAAGCCACCCAGAAGGGAGACGTCTATCACACGAGGATCTCTGGCGGCGAGATTTTGCGCCTGGCGCATCAGATGCTCCATCGGCCATCCAGGTGCGATGTAGAGTTTTTGCAAGGACGGAACCAGCGCAGGTTGTGCCCATGCGCTGGTAGGCATGAGCACGCCGGCACACATGCCCGCCATGATCCGGGCTGCTTGCTGACCGACCGCGACGAAATCATAGTGGGGATTGGTTTTTACGCCGATCAGCACGCTCGCGTGTTCGACCATTGAGGGGGTGACATTGGCGTGTCCGTCCAGGGACGCGATGAGCGGAACCTTTTCCCCGAGCAACCCACGCATGGCAGCAAGCAGGTCGCCTTCACAGTCGTCCACATGCTCCGCGACTGCCGTACCGTGGAGCTGGAGAAAGACCCCATCCACCGGACCGGCTTGCCGCAGCATAGCCAGGAATGCGTCCTTTGTCGCTTCGTGGGCTTCTCGGGTAATCAGGCCGCCCACCCCAGGGACGACGAACTGGAGGGGAACGATCTCCCACTGGTGGGTGCGAGCGTACTCGAGGAACCCGGCGATGGCACTTTCCCCACGACCTGCCGTGAGCAAGGTCTCCCCGGTGAGCGTGGCGTGCTGGAAGTGTTCGCGCCCGAGCCGTTGCGCCACAAACGTATTCACAGCCACGAGATAGCCACCAACCGCGACGCGCATGATCTATCCCTCCTTTTCTCGCTGGGGTCTCGATCGCTTGCTTCTCCCCGCTGAAATGCGCCGGTTTTGGCGGGAACTCTGACCTCTCGAAAAAAGGGTGATGCGACGAAAGGACGCACCACCCGGCACTCAGGCGGCCGCGCTGTCGAGTTTGAGCGAAGAGAGGGGCGTCCGATCCACCACCTCTGCCCGTTTGGTGCCTGCCGATAGCTTCACCGAGCCAGGGGAACGCTCGAACGGGTCGGTCAACCCGATCTCCTTGGCGTATTCTTTCAGAGCCGGGATCACCTCTTGGGCGAACAGGCGCATGCTGTTCATACGGTCCTGGTTGCTGACGGTTCCTTGCACCTGAAAGAGGGTAAAGATGCCCGGTCGCAGAACACGCAGGATGGTCTTAATCTTCTCTGTCACCGTTTTGGGTGAGCCAACGATCATGAGGTAATTCTTTTGCGCCCGTTCGTAGGCGACCAGGAGTTTCCGCCGGATCTCCTCATAATTTTTCCCGTCCGCTTCTTTTGTGCCGGTCTGTGACTGCTTCAGGCGATCCGAGCTGACACCCACCCATCCGCCGCTCGGCAGCCGGGCGAGGCGGCGGATGGCCTCTTTCGAGTTATAGCCAGGCGGCAGGGTGTGTTCGGGCCGCGAGAAGGCGTTGGCTCCACCGCCGAAGACGAAACCTCGGCCGAGCTCCTGTGCTTTTGCATCGGTTTCGGCGACGAACACGCCCATCAGGTAACCGAAATTCTCCGGTCCGGCTTGGTAGCCGTGTTCCGCCGCAATGTCGGCGTAGAAATCCCACAGGTCGCACGTCGGGGCGAGCGAGGTGACCAGGCCGATATAAGGGTAGGCACGCTCTGCGCACCAGCGAACTGTTTCGGGACTCAAGACCCCGGGGATCCACATCTGCGGATGCGGTTTCTGGTAGGGCAGTGCCCAGGGGTTCACGTGCCGGTAGTGGAAGTGTTTGCCCTCATACCGCCAGGGACCGGGGCGCGTCCACGCCTGGATGATAAAGTCGTGCGCTTCGTTGAAATACTCTCGGTTGTAGGCAGGGTTGGCGTTGTTGAAAAACTGCTCGCTGCCCGCGCCCCGTACCCATCCGGCCACCAGCCGTCCGCGGGAGATGAGGTCGATCTCTGCAAGCTCTTCTGCCATGCGCAAGGGGTGCTTGATGACCGGCAGGGGGTTGCCGATCAGGACAATCTTCGCCTTTTTGGTGATGCGGGCGAGGATCGCTGCCTCGACGTTCATGACACTGCCCATGCAGAAGGGGTTGCCGTGGTGCTCGTTCAGCATGAGGGCATCGAAGCCCAACTCCTCCGCATAGCAGTACTCGTCCAGAAAGTAGTTGTAGTCGTCGGCCGCTTTTTCGCGGTCAAAATATTTATTGGATATCGCGAAAAATGCCTCGTTGCGCAGCACTTCCTCCTCGGGAACCCAACGGTACGGCCGCTCGGTAAAGTACCCAATGATCATACCCGCTACTCCTTTGTTCCGTGGTGTATGTCACAACCTCCGCTTTCTTAGCAGACTCCGCAACAAATTGGGAGCCCATACCAGCCGTCCCGTGCAGCCGGGGTACTGAACCTATTGTCGTGGAAATCCCATCGTGCGGACGCGCGTCGGGGTGAGCCGCAGCACTACGCGCTTATCGAGCATGGCGGTCTTGCGCCACGCGGCGACCCCTGCGTCATCCAGGTTCAGGTAGTGCCTGGCGAGCTCTTCGTAGAAGAGGACCGGGTCGGGGTGATCGACGACGGACAACGTCCCGTGCACGATGACCCACTGGTACATGTTGGTCGGGTCCAAGACAGCGAAGGCAGCATGCGGATCTTTCTGCATGTTGCGGAACTTGACCCGGTCAGTGGTGGTAGTGAAAAGCAACGCACCGTTTTCATATTTGAACCACATGATGGTGACCTGAGGGGTACCGTTCGGGTTGAGCGTCACCAGCTGCGAGGCAAGCGGTCGCTGGAGAAACTCGATCACCTCTGGTGTAAAGGTCCTGGAGGTGACGATTTGACGGGTTGGGTGTGGGGCTGGTGCTCCCGCCTGCAGGGCCTTCGTCTCCGCTATATCTCCACCACCTGCAAGACAAGGCACCGTACCCGCTGCCATGAAGAGTCCTAGTAACAGAGTCAGGTGGTACCGCATTGTTCCTCCTCGATCCTGCTGGGGTGGGCAGGAGGAGATTCAGCAATTGCTGATGTATCGCAGCTCGTGTAATCTGCCAATCCCGATTGGTGTCGGATTGAGCAAGAGCAGAGGAGTGAGACTCGTCGACCTGTAACTGCGCAAAAGGAGGAAATATGGCTCTCACGGTCGTCACCTTGGAGAAACGAGACCGCATCGCCACGGTGACGCTCAACCGCCCGGAAAAACTCAACGCACTCAATGCGGCTATGATGGCGGAATTTTCCACTGCCATCGATACGGTCGCAGGTGATCCTGAGGTGAAGGTGGTGATCATCCGCGGTGCCGGGCGTGCGTTTTCTGCCGGCTATGACTTGGGCGGTGGGAGTACCGGACGGTCGACACCCTTTACGATCGAGGATGATCACGTCGTCCTGCAACGTTATATCGAGACCTGGCTACGGGTGCGCGAATTACCCAAACCAGTGATCGCGATGGTGCACGGCTACTGCCTGGCAGGAGCGACGCAGTTGTGTATCTGCTGCGATGTCATCTTTGTCGCGGACGATGCGCGCATCGGATTCCCATCGATCCCCGCGGGCGCAGGCTACGTGAGCGCTTTTTGGCTCTGGATGGTGGGGCCTCATCGCACCAAATACATGGCGTTTCTCCCCGGTAGTCAGATCAGCGGGAAGGAGGCGGAGCTGATGGGGTTTGCCACGCGGAGCTTTCCTGCGGAGAGACTAGAAGAAGAGACGTACAACTATGCACGGCGCGTAGCCAAGGTACCGGCGCAGAAACTGCGGTTAGAGAAGCTTGCCATTAATCGCGCTATGGACTACCGTGGCTTTCGCGCGTCGGTTCTATCGGGTGCGGAGTACGATGCCATTTTCCACTTCGGTCCCGGAAACGAGGAGATCAAAAAAGTTCGCGAAGAGCGCGGCCTACGCGGCGCCATCCGCTGGTACGAGGAGCAATAAAGACAGGTTGTCCCTATCAGAGCGGCCCGTTAGAGCTGCGCCAAGGAGGTTACTATGTCCACTGCACCGCACCGTATCGATGTGCATCACCATATCCTCCCGCCGGAGTACCTGGCAGCGCTGTCCAACGTGGGGGTGACCAACGTGGGGCGGGTTTCGTTTCCGCCTTGGTCTGTGGAAACGACACTGGATGTGATGGACCGTCAGGGTATTGCCACGGCGATCACGTCGATCTCTGCCCCTGGAGTCTATTTCGGCGACCGCGCGTTCGCGCGGGACCTGGCCCGGCGGTGTAACGAGATTTCTGCCCGTCTGGTGGGTGACCACCCGCACCGCTTCGGCGCTTTTGCCGTCGTGCCGTTGCCCGATGTCGATGCGGCCTTGCGAGAAGTCGAGTATGCGTTGGATACCTTGAAACTCGACGGCATCGTGTTGCTGGCCAGCGTGGGAGACCAGTATCAGGGAGACCCAGAGTTCGATGCCCTCTATGCCGAGCTACACCGCCGCAAAGCGGTAGTCTTTATCCACCCCAACGTCCCGCCAGGGTACACAGTGCCGAAGCTCACACTGCCGGCCCCACTCGTGGACTTCATCTTCGACACCACGCGGGCGGTGACCAATTTGATTTTTAGCGGCACGTTAGAACGATACCCTGACATCTCGTTCATCTTGTCTCATGCAGGCGGTGCCGTGCCGTACCTGGCCTGGCGCATTGCGCTCTTCGATCGCATCCTTCCAGGAGTTGCGGAAAAAGCCCCGCAGGGGGCAGTGGCATACCTCAAACGCCTCTACTATGACACAGCCTTATCCGCTGCGCCCTACGCTTTGCGCTCCTTGCAGGAACTCGTCGATCCTTCCCACATTCTCTTTGGCAGTGACTACCCGTTCGCACCGGAACCGATCACCGCCGCAAGCGTCAGAGGGCTCGCCGAGTATGACGGATTCGATGCACAGGCCCGGGCGCAGATCGAGCGGAACAATGGGCTCAGGCTTTTCCCGCGGCTCCAAGCGCCATAAAGGGTCTCGATCTCAGCGAACAGTTGGAGTCTAGGTAAACCAGAGGCTGTTCTTGCTTTTGCTCGCTCTCTGAGCATCAATGGGAAAGGGCAAACTGCCCGAGGTATTCAAGATACCGGCGGTGCGACTGTTCCATCGATGAACTGCCAGACCCCTTGTCGTGCCGCTTGTTCCCTTGCCTCGGGAGTGATTTCCCGGCCGGCGACAGCCGGGAAAGTGGGGATTCCAATTTTCGCTAACAGCGCTGCTCTGTGGGCTGCACGCCGCACGTCTCCGGGTCCCACACCCCAGGATACCTCCATCACGACGTACACTTCTGTCCCTGTCTTTTGATCCCTTCCGGATACGATGAGATCGGCTTCAGCGAGCTGATCCCGTTCGTCTAGCGAGAGGATCCCGCGATCCACCGCGCTGTCCAGTAGCTCGTAGACCTCGTCCGAAGAGAGAACATGAGGACGCCGGAGCATGCGACCGATGGAGGGGATTCCTCTCATCCCGTAGCGTAACTCAAGCACGTCACCCTTGAGTGTTCCGACATCATCACTCAGACGGTGCACTGTCTTGGTCAGAGCCGCAAGCTGCGCTTCGGTGCGGGCCTGGGCGGCTGCCAGTTCATCGACGCGGGCAGTGAGGGTGGCAAGCTGCGTGTCGGTGCGGGCCTGGGCGGCTACCAGCTCCGCTATGCGAGCCTCGGTCTGCACTTGCGCTGTTGCGAGTGCTGCAACTTGCTCGGTCAGCCGCGCCACCTGTTGCGGGAGGGCCAAAAGGTCGTCCGTGAGCACAACGCGGCGAAGTTCGGCTCGCCACTCCGGATGTTCTTCTAGCAGACGGATCACATCGTGAAAGTCTTTGATGTCGGGGATCGTCGTTGTGGCCATGTGGGTGCTGCCTCATAGCCACCGTACCCCAACAAGTGTTGGGAGACAAGAGCGAGATGGGGTAAATAGCTGACAGCGCTCCATTTCCCTTATATAGTGCCTGGCATGAAGCCGCAGCGTTATCGTGTCGGTGTCGATATCGGGGGAACCTTTACCGATATTTTTCTCCTCGCAGAAGGGGGTGGCACAATGGCGATCAGCAAAGTGCTCACCACCCCACGGGATCCGGCAGTAGCGGTCGTTGAGGGATTACGCGACCTGCTGGTGGAGCAAGGTATCGCTCCCGCTGCCGTGCATCACCTGGTGCACGGCACGACTCTTATCACTAACGCCATTATCGAACGCAAGGGTGCGAAAACGGGGCTCATCACTACCAAAGGGTTCCGCGATGCTTTGGAGATCGGGCGTGAGCGGCGGTACGATATCTATGACATTTCGCTGGAGAATCCCGAACCGCTGGTGCCGCGCTTCTTGCGGCGCGAGGTGAACGAACGGCTCGACAACACCGGAAACGTCGTCACGCCGTTGGACCCGGACGAAGCGTTGGCTGTTATTCGGAGTTTGGTGAATGATGGCATAGAAGCCCTAGCCGTGTGTTTGTTACACTCGTTTCGCAACCCGACCCATGAATTATCGATCAAAAAGCTGGCTGCAGACCACTTCCCCCACCTCGCCTGTTCAGTGTCTTGTGAGGTCGTGCCGGAGATTCGGGAGTACGAACGCACCTCGACGACCGTCGCCAACGTGTACGTTAAACCTCTTGCGCAGCGTTACCTCAATAAGCTCAATGCCGATCTGCGTTCCTTAGGGATACCGCGCGACATCTTCGTGATGCTGTCGAATGGGGGCATTACCAGCTGTGGCGTTGCCGGAGAGTACCCGATCCGCTTGATCGAATCAGGTCCTGCCGCGGGAGCCCTGGCGGCGAGTTTCTACAGCCTGCAGCAACAGCTCGACCGTGTCATCTCTTTTGACATGGGGGGCACAACCGCGAAGATTTGTCTGATCGAACGTGGCAAACCGTTCCTGACCACCGATTTTGAGGCTGCCCGCGTCTATCGCTTCAAGAAGGGGAGTGGTCTCCCCCTGAAAGTCCCGGTCATCGAAATGATCGAGATCGGTGCCGGCGGCGGCAGCATCGCCCGGGTCGACAAGCTTGGTTTGCTCAAAGTCGGGCCAGACAGCGCCGGTGCCGAACCAGGACCAGCGTGTTATGACCGGGGTGGGGAGGAACCGACGGTGACCGATGCCGATGTGGTGCTGGGCTATCTGAGTCCGGACTATTTCCTGGGCGGCAAGATGCGCCTGAACGTACAGAAGGCGAGACGAGCCATCGAGGAGAAAATTGCGCGCCCTCTAGGGGTTGATCTCGTACGGGCTGCCTGGGGTATCCACCAGGTCGTGAACGAGAATATGGCCAATGCAGCGCGTATGCATCTGGTGGAAAAGGGACGTGATCCGCGTGGCTACAGCCTGATCGCTTTCGGCGGAGCTGGACCGGTCCATGCATACCGGGTTGCTGAACGGCTCAAGCTGACGACCGTTGTGTGTCCACTGGCGGCAGGGGTCACTTCTGCCTTCGGCATGCTGACGGCGCCGCTTGCGTTCGATTTTGTGCAGAGCTATGTCACTCCCCTGGCGGACCTTGATTTTGCCCTCCTTGACCGTATGTTC
>JANWXO010000160.1 GCA_025057295.1 Candidatus Binatia bacterium
GCCCGCGCGGTGCGAGATGGCGAAGGTCGCTCCATCTACCTCATAAGCGCGCGGGCTGTAGCGAAGCTCGTAGCCGAGCAGGCTCAGGAAGGGGATCATCCAGGCATCGCGGGTCACCGAGGTCGCCGGATCGGTGTCCGGCAGGCGCTCGAGCCGATGGCAGAAGACTTCCCACTGAGCACGCGCGTCGGCGAAGACGCTGGCGATCTCGTCCGTGAGGCTCCGCCGCCCGTCCAGGTTGAAGTCTCGCGGCTTCTGGCCGGGGAGTTCCCCAGCCAGGAGCTGTTCCAGCGTATCCGGCCCCAGAAGGCCGCCTTCGATGCGAATTGCAGGGTAGACGCTCATGGCTGCACCATCGGTTGTAGAATGAGAATGCCCAAGAGGTCTGGCGGGAACTGCGGCTTCACTTGGAGTCCGCGCACGCGCAAGGAAACCACCTGGCGAATCCGCTTGTGCGCCTGTTCCAATTGCCACGCTTTCGCTTCGATCTTGCTCCTGATCCCTTCTTGAAGCTTGTTGCCTCGGCCCCATTCCCCGCTCGCCATTCGCCATTCGCCCAGACGAGCTAGCTCCTGGTTTACCAGCTCCCGCTTCTCGCCGAGCGGGATATTCGCATCGGGCTTGGCTTCGGCCAGCAGGCGCAATGCCTCGCCGTCATCGAGCCACCGAATAGCCTCCTGCGCGCCGCCAGAGTAACCCATTGCGAGGACTTCCTCGGATAGGAGAAGCCGTGCGTGGGGCTGTTCAACGAGATAGCGCACCCGCAGAAGTAAAAGCGTGGTCAATTCGCTCACCATCCGCGTGCGAAGCGCTCCGCAGCGGGAAGCAGCGGCATCGCCGTGCTCAGTCAAGGCGTTTTCCAGTAAAAAGCGGGCCAGAGTGGCCACGAACCGGTGGTTGCGGCCCAGGTACTCGGCTCCCTCCGGCGTTGGGGAGTCGAAACTGATGAGCCAGTTTTTTTGCGAGTGACGAGGGAGAGCAAAGCGAATGGGTTCAGGTACGGCAGCAAGGCTCTGTGGTTCGAGATTCACGCGCCAGACGCCGGATCGTTTGGAGTCTCTCGTGATGGATAACCCGATGCGCTGCGCCGCCGAGAGTACGAACTCCCGCGCAGCAGCCGGATCGCCCAGTACGGCGTCGGTCGCTTCCAGTTCGCGCTGGACTTCTTCGGGCTTAAGCGCCCGCTGGGCGAATCGGGTACGATTGATGCGCTCGCGCTCGGCGTCCCGCTCCCAGCGACGGTGAAGCTGCGCTACCTGGGGCAGGCCCAGGTTCAGTACGAGCTGGGTGGCCGCAGTGCGTCGCCCGCGGAGGAACAAAGCCTCGAGCACCGCCTGGGTAACACTCTCGCTTTCTTCTGGAACCGGCACGTGTGTTCCAAGCGTGCGGTGGATTTCCCGTGCTTTGTCCAGGAGCACCTCGATGACCACCCCGTCCACCGGATTGTCGCGGCCGAAGAAGCGGACGGCCTTGACCCGCTTGGCCGGCTGGCCGTAACGGTCCACCCGGCCTTCGCGCTGCTCGAGGCGATTGGGGTTCCAGGGCAGGTCGTAGTGCACGACAGCGGTAAACTTCTCCTGGAGGTTGATCCCCTCGGAGAGGCAGTCGGTGGCGACGAGCACCCGGGGCTGGTCGGCATCGATCTCCTCGATCTTGGCCTGCCGCTCGTCGTCACCCAGCCGGCCAGTGACGCAGACAACCTGGGTCCCTTGCGGGAGCTCCTTACGCAGGTGTTCGGCCACGTATTCGGCGGTGGCCACGTAGCGGCACCACAGGATGGGGTGGAAACCTTGGCGCAGGAGCGTCCGAACGATCTCGACCGCACGGCGCAGCTTGGTGTCCTCGGCAGACCCGTGGAGCTGTTCGGCCAGCCGAGCCAGTTCGCGCAGCCGTCGGCGGTCCGGGTCGGGCAGGGTGACTTCGGTCGCCTCGACGGGTGGTGTAGGTGCCTCGTCGTCGGTGCGATCCTCCGCCGACTCGAAGACGAAGGGGCGAAACTCCACCTCGTCGTCGTGCTCCGAGAGCACTCCGCTCCGGTTGGCCAGCGCCGCCAGCGCCGCCGCAGGGCTCGACATCACACAGCGCAACAGCGCCAGCGCTCCCCAGTAGCGCACGCGTCGTTTGCGCTCTTCGAGCCGCTGGCCCGTGCGGACGATCTCGGAGCAAAACACGTAGGTGCGCTCGAAGAGCTCGCGGTAGCGGCCAGAGAGCTCGTAGGTCTCGTCCGCCGGCTCGCGCTTAGGAAAGGGCGCGACCGTTTCCCAGCGCGACAGGATGTCTGCGCGCGTACGCTGGACGAAGTGACGGGCCAGGGCGATGCGCTGGTCTTCGTTGAGGTCGGCGACATCCCACTGAGCGAAATCGGAACGCAGGAGGCCAAGGAGCGAGCGGAAGGCCCCCTCGATGCCGGAATGCGGGGTGGCGGTGAGCAGGATGAGGTGACGGTCCGGGTTCTTGACCACGTCGCGCAGCAGCGCGTGCCGTTCCTGCTGGCTCTGCCCCTGCGCGTCTGCGGCGCCGTGCGCCTCGTCCACGATCACGAGTTCGGGGCAAAACTGGAGGAACTGGTGGCGGTTGCGATCGGTCTTGACGAAGTCGATGCTCGCCACCTGCACAGGGAAGTGTTCGTAAACGCTTCTGCCGGGCGGCAGTTGGCGCTCCAGTTGGCCGATCGTCCCGGACCGAATGACCACGGGCTCGAGGTTGAATTTTTCGTTCAGCTCCGTCGCCCACTGCTCGCAGAGGTAGGGTGGGCAGAGCACGCAGAAGCGCCGGATCTCGCCGCGGTCGAGCAGCTCCCTGGCCACGAGCAGGGCCTCGATCGTCTTGCCTACCCCCACGTCGTCGGCGATGAAGAGCCGCACCGGGTCGAGCTGCAGCGCCATGAGCAACGGCACGAACTGATACACGCGCGGGCGGATGGAGATGCGGCCGAGCGAGCGAAACGGCGTGGCACCCTCGCGCAGGGTCAGGCGTGCCGCCTGCCAGAGAAGTTGCGCACCGGCGCTATCCGAAACATCATCAGCCGTGGGCAGCGGAAACGACGCAGGCTCGACGCGTTCGAAGGGCAGGTCGTAGCCCACGAGGTTGGTGAGGCCCTTGTGGACCCTCACCACGTCGTCCCCGGTGCCAGTGAGGGGCCGCAGTACCAAGACCTCCTCGGTCTCGCCCGGCAGGAGTACCCACTCGCGATTGCGACAGCGCACGACAGATCCAGGATTCATAAGCCTTCCCCCTTACTGTAGGCCACCACCCTCTGCGCTGCGGCCCTGGCGTTTTGCTCTTTGACGAAGCGGGTGACGGGACGGCAGGGGTCGAACTCCGCCCCATCGATCCGTAACGTCACCGGGGGCAGGAGATGCTTCGCACGGATCGACGGCGAGACGGGTCAAGCCGTTGTCCGTGGGAATCGTGATGCCCTGCTTTTCAGCGGGCGACGCCTCCACCAGCCAGATGAGCGTCTCAGCCGCTTCGCGCTGACAGAAAAAGAGCCTGCGCTCACGTTCCGGGCGGTTCCAGTAGTTGAGCAGTTGCCGGGTGATCGGCGTCACGCCGGGATAGTCCCGCTCGCGCCACGCTTTCACCCGCTGCCGAATGGTGTTGACCAGCTCCAGCGGAACGAACTCCTCCTCGGACATCGCTGTTTGCGAGCCGCGGGTGCGTGGTTTGAGATAGTAGCCCGCCGGGCGCCGACCGTCCGCCAGCACCGGCTGGCCTTCCCCGTAGTCCCAGTAGCGGGTCGGCTCCTCAAAGGGCGAGTTGAGACTGGGGTTGTCAACGAGGAGGGACATGATTGTACCTCATTTAGCAACGCTTTTATCACTCATGCATTACCATTTAGCAATGCTAAATGTTCATTTAGTTTGTAAGAGCTTTTTCAGGCGATAGCGCGTCTTTTGCCGGCTTTCACCAAAAGGCTCAAGAAAGTCCAATGACCGCAGCAGATTTGATGCATTGACAATCGCACTGGGTGAGTTCCCCGGTCCGAGCAACTCTCGACATTCGCTGTTGCTAATAGAGCCATGCTGTTCTCCGTAAGCGCGGATGAGTTCAGGATAACGGACAGCATCAATACCCCGAATCCGCGTGTAAGTTGCCTTGCCCAACAACTCACTGGCGGCGCTGCGATTCAGGTGAGATGTCTTCACGTGACGGAATCATAGGCATCGGGTTAGCCCCCTACTTTCGCTACCCGCACCACCTCATTCCCCCGAAAATCAATCACCTTCACGGCGATGCGTCGGTGCTCGCCCGGCTGGAAGGGGAACGAGGTGGTGCTGCGCATTCTCTCGAAGGCTTCGGGATCAATCTGCGCCCTCAGCGCCCGCTGGAGCTTTTCCCACGCATCCGGATCGCCCGGGTCGGTGGTCATCAGAATGCAGCACTCGATGACTGTGGTGGTGGTTTGGACTACATACACGTTGGGATCTGCTCGGCCTCGAACACCACCACCCACATCCTCCCACATACCTGTGAGAGCGACGGCACCGAAATCTTGAAGGTACTTCTGGAAGCGGATAGTCGCCCCAGCGCGCAAAACTCTCTTTGCCCTAATCAACCGGTTTAGTCCATCTTCCGAAGTTTTCCAGCCACCAACAGTTGGCCTGCAAAGTGTCGTGCCACTTGCGGTCCTGTAAGCCCCTGATCCGTGTATGGATTATCGAGGTTGTCTGGGTCAACGCGTGTATATCGAGGGCACCTTCTTCACCGACGAGAACTTTCTTGCAGAGCTGTCTGTACTCTATTCTGGCTCGATCTCGGCAATACCAAATCAGGTGTCGTGCACTTTATCAATCAGGTCGTTTCGGTGGGTGAGGAAGAGAATACCCCCGGGGGGATTTCGCCCCCTTGGATGAGCAGCGCCAGGAGTTGGATCAACTTGACAATAACGAGGGTCTTGCCGCTCCCGGTCGCCATCCAGAGAAGACATGCGGTTGATGAAGTGGTGATAGTCCAGGCGGATGGCTTCAGTTGCGTGGTGTTCCCGAAGGAGGCTGGCGATGCGATGACTCAGGCGGGATATTGTCGGATACTTTGCCCTCAATTCTTGAGGGATCCGCTTCGCCGCCTCTCGCGAGACGAGCGATGAACGGCTCGAACAGCTCTCGCTGTGTGTCCCACTATTTTTGCGTCAACCATTGGTGAGCTGTCATGCTGCTGCAGGGGGCTCTCCCCCCTGCGGCTTGACAACGAAAGGAACGTGGGTGTATGGGAGCCTGAGCAAGCGCTCAATCATGCCCTGCCGGAAAAAGGAGGGGACACGATGGCTGAGTACCGCAAAGGTGAAGCGTGCGAATGGGCACGGGCGAAGGTGCGCGGGGTGGCGAACGATTCCACCCAGGATCCGCCGGGATTGAACGAGCGAGCGATGCGCGACGATGTGCGCAAGGAGATCCGATACGGATTGTGGGGAGCCTCGTCGATGAACGTTCTGACTGCTGTAGAGTGCTCTCGGGGGAAAATCTATCGACTTGCTGGAGTGGGTCTTCTCGGAACATGCTGGATCGGGACCGATGACCTTCTTGCTGTCTACGGAGAGACGCTATGGGACCAATCACGATCATCGACGCCGATGCCCATATGTGTGAGCCCCCTAATCTGTGGGTGGAACGACTCGACCGGCGCTTTCGCGACCGGGCGCCGCGTGTGGTCAAAAATCCGGACGGGAAGAAGGGGGCGTTCTTTGTCTGCGAGAACCTGCCGCCGCTGAATATCGCCGGGGCCTTCGCTGCCGGCAAGACCTTCGACAAAGCCTTCCTGGAAGCAGGGCTGGAGAACGCTCTGCCTGGTGGCTGGGATCCGGCTGCACGGCTGAAGGATATGGAGCTGGACGGGGTAGAAGCTGCGGTGTTGTACACGACCGTGGGCTTTGTCCTCTTCCGTCTTTCCGAGGCGGCGTTTCAGGAGGCCTGTTTTCGCGTGTACAACGACTGGCTGGCGGAATTTTGCCGCTATGCGCCGCAGCGGTTCGCCGGCTTAGCGCTGATCTCGCTGTTCGATGTGGAGCGCGGCCGTCAGGAGCTGGAACGGTGCCGCACGATGGGGCTCAGAGGGGCGATGATCTGGGCGTCCCCGCCGGAGGAACGCCCGTATAGCTCGCCTGAATACGACCCATTTTGGGCGGCGGCCCAGGATCTGGAGATGCCGCTCTCGCTCCACTTGGCGACCGGGCGCAGACGCGAGAGCGACTTGGCAGGCCGGGACCAGGCAGAGTTTTGGGTGAATTCGGTGGTCCGTCCGCACGAGATCCAGCATTCGCTGCTGACGCTGATCTTTTCCGGTGTCCTGGAACGGTTTCCCCGCTTGCGCGTCGTCTCGGCGGAGAACGATATCGCCTGGGTGCCGCATCTCTTGGAGCGGGCGGACAAATACTATCGCCGTTGGAAAGAGGCCTACCATGCACCGCTCTCGCTCAAGCCGAGTGAGTACTTCCGTCGTCAGTGCTACGCCACTTTTATCGAGGACCCTCTGGGCCTGGCGATCTACCAGCGCGTCGGGGTAGACAATATCATGTGGTCTACGGATTATCCGCACCAGGCCGCCACGTGGCCCCATTCCCAGGAGGTGCTGGCGCGGGAGTTCCGGCATATCCCGGAAGCGGACGTGCGGAAGATCGTGCGCGAGAATGCCGCCCAACTCTATGGATTCCCACTGGCATGAGTTGTGGGGATCCTCTGCAAAGCCCCTGGGTACGGAGAGGGACACCTAGAGCTGAGAAAGGAGGGAGCCATGCAGGTCATCGACGTTGACAGCCACATTACCGTCGTGAAAGGGCTCGAAAACACGCCGTTTCAGATCCACCTGCTGCCCGACGGGGGGCACCTCATGGAATTTCACCGTACCCGCCTCGACTTCACCCCACCCCAGGGCAAGATGTCCCGCCCCGGTAAACCGCCGATCGAGATGCGCACCTGGTGGGATCTCGACCGCCGCCTGGCGGATCTCGATCAGGAGGGGATCGGCAAGCAAGTGTTGATCTTCCATACGCCTCATGTGTTCTACAGTGCCGATCCCAAGGTCGCGCTGCAGACGGCGCGCAAATACAATGATGGTCTGGCCGAGACGATTGCCGCCTGTAAGGAGCCGTCCCGCTATCTCGGGGCAGCGCCCCTGCCGCTGCAGGATCCAGACGCTGCAGCCGAGGAGGCGGAGCGAGCGGTCAAAACGCTCAAGATGCCGGCGGTCGTCATTGGCACCAACGTGTGCGGCAAGAATCTCGGTCTGCCTGAGTTCTGGCCGTTCTTTGCTCGCCTCAATGAGTTGGAGGTGCCGATTATTATCCACTCCGATGGGCTGACGCAGTTTCAGACCCATCCGGCAGCGGGGGACCGCATCGGCTGGTGGGACAGAAGTCCGTTCGCGGTAGACTACCCGATCTGGTGGATGCTCGAACATCCGTTCGAGCATATGATCGTCATCACGCGCTTGATCTACAGCGGACTGCTGGATCGCTACCCCAACCTCACCTTTATCTTGGAAGAGGCGAATGTGGGCTATGCCCTCTATCTCTTCGATCGCCTCGAAGCCGGGTGGGAGTTTGGCGAGCTCTTATTTGGCCCGCGGGTCCATCTGCGCGGACCGA
>JANWXO010000161.1 GCA_025057295.1 Candidatus Binatia bacterium
AGCGGGGAGGCAGAGACGGAATAAAGGTGTGTCCTCCTAAAGCGCACTGGGAAGTCTGTGCAGAAGGGATGCTCTAGTGACAGGCGTCGTGTATTTCGTCGGCGGCGGACCAGGCGATCCTGAGCTGTTGACCCTCAAAGCAAAGCGGGTCATCGATTCGGCCGATGTGATCATTTTCACCGGTTCCCTCCTGCGCGAAAGCTTGTTTCGTGACACGAAGCCGGGAGTGGCGATCCATGATAGCGCAGGGTTGCACTTGGAAGAGATCATTGCGCTCATGGTCTCCGCCGCACGGGATGGGCGAGTCGTCGCGCGTGTGCACTCGGGCGATCCCACCATCTTTGGCGCCATCCACGAGCAGATGGTCGCGCTCGAACGTGAGGGGGTGCGATACGAGATCATTCCCGGCGTGAGTTCCGTCTTCGCCGCGGCGGCGGCACTGCGCACGGAACTGACGGTCCCGGAAGTGGCGCAGACGGTGATTTTGACCCGTACCGCCGGTCGTACCCCCATGCCAAACGGAGAACAATTGCACGACCTCGCGCGCCATGGCGCAACGATCGCGCTGTACCTCAGTGCCCAACTCATCGCTCAGGCTGCACGCGAGTTGCGTGTGGGGTATCCTGCCGACACTCCGGTTGCAGTGGTTGCCAACGCCAGTCTGCCCGATCAACAGATTGTCCGCGGCACTCTGGACGATATCGCCGCTCTGGTCAAGGCGGCCGGCATTCGCGCCCAGGCGATCATTCTGGTTGGACCTGCGCTTGATCCGGCAATCAAACGCACCGCAGCCGCACGCAAGTCACGTTTGTACGATCGCACGTTCACCCACAGTTTTCGTCAAGGAGTGCGCGATGCAGAGTAACGAGCGGATGCAGCTACCGCCCGGCGTGTATCTCGTTGGTGCTGGTCCTGGTGATCCAGACCTCATTACCGTCAAAGGGTTGCGCTACCTCAGCCTTGCCGATGTCGTGGTCTACGACGATTTGGTGTCACCGCGCTTGCTCGACCGCGCGCGGCCAAACAGCAAACGTATCTTTGTCGGTCCGCGGCATACTCCTGCGCATCTCGCCCAAACCGAACTCAACAGGCTTCTCGTGCACTACTACAAGCACGGGTTAGCCGTGGTGCGGTTAAAAGGTGGGGACCCGTTGGTGTTTAGCCGTGGAGGCGAAGAAATGGCTGCATTAGCTGCCGCCGGCGTGCCGTTTGAGGTTGTGCCTGGTGTCTCCGCGGCAATGGCGGCAGGTGCAGTGGCGGGGATTCCGCTCACCGACCGACGTGCCAGCTCGCTGGTCACATTGGTCACTGGCCATGAGTGCGACACCACTGGCGGAGGCGTCGATTGGCGTGTACTGGCACAGCTGGACGGCACGATCGCCGTATTCATGGGTGTCCGCAATCTGCGCGCCATTACCCGGCAATTACTGGCGGCCGGCCGGTCCGCCTCCGAACCGGTGGCGATCATCATGGCTGCCACTACGCCGGGCGAGCGGGTTATTCTTGGGACCCTGGCAACGATTACCGACCAAGCCGCAGCAGCGGGTGTGGCTTCACCAGCCATTATTCTCATTGGCCAGGTTGTCCATCTGCGTCAACTCTCCACAGTACAGAGAGAAAACACTGTAAAGCAGGAGCATGTATGAGCACTGAGACTCGCGGAAAGCTGTTCTTGGTGGGCTTCGGTCCAGGAGGACATGAACATCTCACCTTTCGCGCACGGCAGGCGATCGCCGAAAGTGAGGTCGTCATCGGCTACTCGACCTATATCAAGTTGATTGCCGATCTGCTCGACGGCAAACAGGTGATCCGCAAGGGGATGACCGAGGAGCTGGACCGCGCGACCGAAGCGATCGAGCTGGCACGCGCTGGCAGAACAGTGGCCCTGGTATCGAGCGGGGATATCGGCATCTACGGTATGGCTGGACCAACGTTCGAGTGTCTGCGCGAGTGCGGCTGGCGGCCGGGTGACAACCCCGATGTCGAGGTTGTGCCTGGGGTTACCGCTCTTTCCGCATGTGCCTCGCTCTTGGGCGCGCCGCTCATGCATGATTTCGCTGCTATCAGTCTGTCGGACCTGCTCACTCCCTGGCCGGTGATTGAGCGGCGGATTGCAGCGGCCGCTGCTGGAGATTTTGTCATTGCGCTGTACAATCCCCAGTCAAAACGCCGCACCTGGCAACTGAGCAAAACGCAGGAAATCCTCCTGCGCTATCGCACCCCTCAGACCCCTGTCGGCATCGTCAAGAGCGCTTACCGCAAACTGCAACACATCGTGGTTACTGACCTGGCCCATATGGTGGACTATGACATCGGCATGCTCACGACGATCCTGATCGGCAACTCCCACACGGAGGAGTTCGCCGGTCTCATCGTGACGCCGCGTGGATATGCGAACAAGTACGACTTGACGACCCACGAGGCGTTGCCAGGACAGACGCCTGGCCTGTCCCTCCGGGTCGGCGAAGCGTTACCGGGAGAAGCCGAATGAAAAGCGCCGCGATCACGCTCACCCGCCAGGGAGTGGATCTGTGTCGTCGCATCGAAGGCGCGTTCCCTGGCACGGTGGTGTATGTACCTGACAAATATGACGCTCTGGCGCCGCGTCACTGGCGGCGCTTCGATGGCAAACTCGCCCCGCTGGTTGCCGAGATCTTCGGGCAGTATGAAGCCCACATTTTTGTCATGGCGACGGGTATCGTGGTCCGCATGATCGCTCCCTACGTTGCCGACAAGCGCTACGATCCGGCAATTGTCGTCATAGATGTCACCGGTCGTTTTGCTGTCAGCCTATGCTCTGGTCACTTAGGGGGAGCCAACCAACTCGCTCGCGAGCTTGGTGCCGCATTGGGGGCGATTCCGGTCGTGACCACCGGCACTGATGTGAATGACACGCTTGCTCCAGATCTGCTCGCCAAAGAGTTGGGGGCTGAAATCGAGAACTGGGACGCCCTCAAAACAGTCAGTGCGGCCCTTGTGGATGGAGAACAGGTCGGTGTGTATGCAGACTCCTGCGTTCCGCTGCCTGACCTCGGTCGTTTCGCGGCAAAGAACGTGTGGCAAGTCGGCTCGCCTGCAGAGTTAACCGATTGTCGCGCGGGCATCGTCATCTCTCACTGGACCAACCTGCGGTTGCCGCAGTCGGTGCCGGTCGTCATCATCCGTCCGAAGACCCTCGTCGTCGGGATTGGCTGCGACCGTGGTGTGACCGTCGAAGAAATCGAAACCGGGATTGATCACGTCTTTACGAGCCATCACCTGGCACGCGCCAGCATCCGTAATCTTGCTACCTACGTTTTGAAGAAGGACGAGGAAGGGTTGCTCGAGTTCGCCCGGCGGCATCGCTTGCCCCTGGAATGGTATGAAGCGGCTGCTATCAACCGAATCGAAGATCTGATTCCCAACCCTTCAGATGTCGTTTACAAGTTCACCGGCGTGCTTGGAGTTGCTGAGCCGGTCGCGCTGCTCAGCGCCCATGCGACACGGCTCCTGGTTGAGAAAGTCAAGTGTGGCCGTCTGACTCTCGCTGTGGCGGTCACAACTGCAATGGGGGCACACGAATGAGGGATGAACAGCAGGTCGTTGTTTCCTCGCAACTCTCGTCACCACTCGAAGAGTTGCTCTACGCTTTGCTCACCTGTGAAGAAGTGAACCTGGTCGTGAGAAATGGGCGGGCCACTGCCGAGATCCGCGGAGCAGCGTCCCTCCGTGTCAGTGATGCATGGTTGACGATCACTATGAGAGGCAGAGCTGATCATCTCCATGTGCAGCGCGGCGCTCTGGCGCAGGCGGAGTTTCTCGTGACCTCGGGCAGGAATAAGGCTGTCCGTTTTTTCAGCGATGATGGCCAGGTGGTGTTGACGTGCTATCTACCGGGCACGGGGGAGGGGCGCCCAGACTTTTCCCCGACGCGGCAGGCTGCATTCGCACAGCTCGAAGCCAGTTCTCGTGGCGCTCCCTGGCGCCGCAATATGGAGATCACGTCGTGAAGCAATCAGCCATTGTCCTGGTTGGTCACGGGAGTCGAGTGCCTGCAGCCAACGCTGAGTTTCTCCGCTTTGTGACGCTCTTTCGCGACATGACTGGCTATACGGTCGAGCCGGGGTTTGTGGAGCTTGCCGAACCGTCTCTCCCGCAGGCACTTGCACGCGCAGTCGAGTCCGGCGCTCGGGAAGTCGCTGTTCTGCCATTCGTGCTCTTCGCTGCCGGACACGTGAAGTCAGATATTCCGCTCTACATTCGGGCAGCGCGTACGCGTTACCCAGGTGTGCGTTTCGTGCAAGGAGCACCGATCGGTTTGCATCCCTCCGTGCTCGACATTCTGAGCGATCGCGTCCGCGAAGCCCAGCGCAATGCAACCGAGCGGGCTGACGAAGAGACTGCCATTTTGTTAGTCGGGCGAGGCTCGAGCGACCCAGATGCCAACAGCGATCTCGCCAAGCTGGGACGGCTATTCTGGGAAGGACGGGCATTCGCCGCGTTGGAAAACGCGTTTTGCGGGGTCGCACGGCCCTTGGTTCCCGAAGGGCTACGTCGCCTGGCTCGCCTGCGACCGAAACGGATTATCCTCGTCCCCTATCTGTTCTTTGCTGGCGTACTAGCAGAACGCCTCCGAGCCGATATTGCCGAATTTCGCCGGAGCACTCCGTGGATCGAGGTACTGCTTGCGAGCCCAATCGGCGTAGAGCCGCGCCTGATCAACATTGTCCTCGATCGCTATCGCGAGGCCCTAAACGGGACCGCTACCATGACCTGCGACCTGTGCAAATACAAGGTGGCTCTGGCCGGATTTGAAGATGAGGTTGGAGGAGAGAAGGCGCTGATGCGCTCGATCCGTCATGCCACGCTGACGGCTGCGCCGGCACAGAGCCACGCCCATGCGCCGATCCGGAAACACCTGCTGATCTGCGTCAGCAGCGAATGTGTGGCGCAGGGCAGCGCCGCCCTGGTTGCCATGCTGCGCCAGAAGCTGAAGCATCGCAACCTCGACGTGAGCATGCAGACCACCAAAACCAGCTGCCTGCGCCGCTGCGGCGATGGACCGCTATTGGTCGTATACCCGGATGGCGTCTGGTATCGCCGCGTCTGCCCACGAGATCTGGATGAAATAGTTGACCAGCACCTCTGTGCCGGCCGTCCGGTCGGACGATTGCTTGACCAACTGTTGACGCCGTAGAGATAGGAGGACCTTCTGATGGCATGCGATGAGATTGCCGGGTTGCGCCTGGCGTTAATGAACCTGCTCGGCGGCGATCGCCAAAGTGAGCGCCAGCATGAAGAAGCTGAGCTTGGCAACGCTCTCCACCGCGAAGGGCCGATCAAGAGCCTTGCCACGGCCCGTACGTTGACAGAGATTGCCCAGCAGTTTGAAGCGGCCATCGTCGAATTGGAACAACGTCAGGCCGAGCTGACCCCACAGGATCCTCGGTTTCACTATATGCGGACGCTGGTGGTCGCGGTGAAAAGTGCGGAACTGACGTTCCGACGCCTGCAGGCAGATCTGGAACACTTTTACCGCAGCCTGGAAGAAGTCCATGACCTGATTCATGAAATCTATCCGGTCGAATCGTAAAGGAAACGTCGCTGATGAGGCAAGCCAAAATACAACCTTACGCTCGCCATCTGTTCGTGTGTACGGGCCCGCGCTGCGCTCCGGGAACGTCCGAGCAGCTCTTTGACTCCTTGGGCGAAAAGCTCAAAGCGCACGGGCTCACTTCTGGCGCTCTGCGCGTCAAACGTACGCGCTCGCACTGCTTCGCCGTCTGCAAAGAAGGGCCGATCGTGGTGGTGTACCCCGAAGGGGTCTGGTACTGCACGGTCACCCCGGAGGTCATGGATCGCATCATTGTCGAGCATCTGAAGGGTGGTGTGCCAGTACAAGAGTATATTTTTCACCGGGCAGAAGTCGCAGGACAAACCAATAACCTCGAGTGAGAGTAAGTCCATGCGAGAAGAACGTGGCTTGATTCTGCTGAATACGGGAAACGGTAAAGGAAAAACCACGGCAGCGATCGGGGTTGCCTTTCGTGCGCTCGGCCACGGCCTGCGGGTAGGCATGCTGCAGTTTATCAAGGGCAAGTGGAAAACTGGCGAACGCAAGCTGGGCGAACACACAGCGGGTCTGACGTGGCTTACCATGGGTCGAGGATTTACCTGGGAAAGCGAAGACCTCGAACGCGACCGGGAGGCGGCACGCACGGCCTGGAAGACGGCGCAGGAGTGGCTCTCGGGAGATGCGTTTGACCTCGTGATTCTCGATGAGATCACCTACGTGGTGAACTATGGTTTTGTTCCTGTCGGAGAAGTCGTGGCAGCACTGCAGAACCGGCGCACCGGGCTGCATGTGATTCTCACTGGCCGTGCAGCGCCGCCCGAACTGATCGCGGTCGCTGATCTGGTGACCGAAATGTACCCGGTGAAACACCCATACCGAGACGGCGTCCGTGCCCAGAAAGGAATCGAGTTTTGAATACCCTGCTGCATCCGGCACGGCCGCCACCTACACTCGCTGAGAGCGAAAGGGGCAGAAGAATCGTACAGAGTCTGTGGTTTTTCACCACCTCAGGTGCCCGATGCGGGGAAAAGGGAAGCCGGTGTAAATCCGGCACGGTCCCGCCACTGTGAATGGGAAGTCCTCCTCCAATCAGCCACTGTCCTGTGGATGGGAAGGCGCGAGGGGGGCGTTGGGGCGAGAGTCTCTGGACCCATGAGTCAGGAAACCTGCCTGAGGTGTCACCCTAACCTCTCCGCGGAGAGAGAAAGGAGAAAAGGAGATGCAGAGAAGCCTTTTGTGCTTTGTGAGCGTACTGTGTGTAGTGTTGTGGCCGGCCACGCGGCTGGCGGCCCAGTCCGCGCCGCAGGCAAAGCAGGCCAGCGCGCCCCCTGCGGGGACATCGGCGCCAGCGGCGGCTGCGCCCCCGTCGGCTCGGACCTTTCGGACCCCCGAGGTTGTAGTCAGCGCGACCAGAACGGCAGAACCAGTGACCCAGACTACGGTTGCTGTCGACGTCATTCCCCAGGAGGAGATTCGCTGGCGGCAACAGACCGATGTCCTGCAGCTGCTGCGCAACGTGCCAGGGCTGACGATCGTCCAGACCGGCAGCCGGGGAGGGACGACGTCGTTGTTTACCCGGGGGGGCAACTCCGACTACAATCAGGTGCTCATCGACGGGGTGAAAGCGAACACCGCCGGCGGCTTCTATGACTTTTCTGACCTCACCACGGTGGGAGTGGGGCGGATCGAGATCGTGCGGGGACCCCACAGTGCCCTCTACGGTTCGGATGCGATGAGCGCGGTGATTCAGCTGTTTACTCCGCGCGGGGAAGGACCGTTCCAGAGCAGCGTACGTTTTCGTGGCGGCACCGACAATACCTTCGAGGAGCATCTGCACTTGAGTGGCGGGACGAACCACTCTGGATATACCCTGGCCGTTGCCCGCGTCGATAGCGACGGCATCCTGCTGCGGAACAACGCCTATAGCAACACCTCGATCGCCTCGCGTTTTGATTGGGACGGTATTCCAGACCTGCAGCTCACCACCACTGTGCGCTACATCGATAGTCGGT
>JANWXO010000162.1 GCA_025057295.1 Candidatus Binatia bacterium
TGCCGCAGGCCAGATCGACCACGGTATCCTGGGCCCCGACGTGCACGGCACGGACGGTGAGGCGACGCCAATACTGATCGAGGCGCAGCGACAAGAGGCGATTGAGGCAGTCATACCGCGGGGCGATACGCTCGAACATCGCCCGCACTACTGCAGCCTTTTCGCTCGGGGAAGGTAACACTGCCGCCGAAGAACGCCCTGCCCGTGCCAGCCGTGCAGCCATAGTTACCCAGGTTGGTGCTCTTGACGGAGGAGATCCAGGACTGTCTTGACTGGATTGAAGGTCACCAGCGGCACCTCGACAAACACCGTGTTCCAGTACGCCATCCCGCCATTCCAAAGTCCTGGCAGTTCCAAGGCCTTGATGAGTCGACCGTCCTGCGATTTGACCGTGATCAACCCAGAGGTCCGATCGGCAAAGGCAGCCAGGTCAAAAGGCTCGCCGCGGTAATCGCGCACCCCACACACCAAATCGACCGGGTTGAAATGGGTGGCGGACTCCCACACAGCACGCTGTTGAGGGGAAGACATATCGACCTCGGCGGACTCTACGATACGGAGGGACGGCCCGTGCTGAGGATCGGCCACCCAAAATGGACCGCCGCCCGGTTCACCTCGGTTCTGCACCACGCCACAGACCCGCAGGGGACGCTGAAGCAGTTGCACGAGAAACCGTCTGCGCTCCCCCCTGGTGGCATGCACAATCGCGTCCGGCGGAGAGAGGGATAACCGTGCGCGCACGAACTCGAACCCGCGCCGCAAGAGGGATTCGTCCGCTTTTCCGTTGGAGAGCGCCTCGAGATAGGTAAACACTTCTCCCTGCACCTCGACCAGGTAGCCTCCCAAGGCGCGTTTGTAACGGCAGATCTCCTCTGCCAGCCATGCCGGAGCGACGTTGTCGATATTCTTGATAAAAACGATATCCCCTCGCAGGTCGTTCAGGTTTTCCAGGAGGGCACCGTGTCCTCCCGGTCGGAATACCAGTCTCCCGTGCGCATCGCGGACCGGCATGTTGTGCGCATCGACGGCAATCGTATCTGTCGAAGGCTTTTGTACGGAAAAGGTCACCTCGAGCTGCACACCTGACTGCCGGTACTCCTGGCAGGCGCGTTCGACGTGCGCCTGCACGCGCTCGATATATTCAGGTGCAACTGTAAAGTGGACGCGCGCACGGCGCTCGCGATCCAATGTGTAGCCCACCGCTTCTGCCAAATGCTCCTCGAACGGCGTGCGTGCCCGATCACCATAACGGTGGAACTGAATCAGACCTTTCGGGAGGCGTGCGTAATCGAGCCCCCGCGGGGTGAGGATATAGGTAATCAGGGTCCGGTAGTCGCCGCGCGCCAGCAGCTCAGCTACCGTCATCCCATCGCGTGCCAGGCAGGCGCACAACTCATCGTAAAAAGCGAAATCGTGCAGGCGACGAAAAAAGAGGTGTACGTCTTCTCCCATCTCCGCGGAGTTCGTGGCCGTTGCGCCGCGAGCGTGCGCCTGCAGTAGAGCGAACATGCGGGTCGCCGCTCCTGACGCAGGCACGAACTTCATCACTCGCCCAGCAGCAGCAGCTCGGGCATATACAGTGGCCAACCGTTCGACCTCGCTGTGTGAGAGCACGGTGATCCCATCCCCTACGGTACACGGCCGCAATAGGTGCACAAAGGGGATGCCCTGCTTGAACAGGGCGATCTGAGCGAGGAGGTGTTCGACCGTCATGCCGCGTGCACGAATCTGCTCGAGATCTTCCGCGGTAAAGATCCCTGCCATCGTCCTCTTGCCTCCCTCTTCCGGCTTCATTGTACACCAGGGCCCTGACCAGCTTATGGGATCACGGGTAACAGGATGTGGGAACACCACCGTCGCGTGTGGAAAACCGTTTGCGCAGCAACCTGGAACTGCGTCCCGGTCGCCTGATCGCCCCCGGTGTTCAAGTTGCGATCAAAGCGGGGGAAATTACTGGAAGAGATCTCCACGCGGATGCGGTGACCAGGCAAGAACACATGGCTGGTCGCCCACAGATCGATTCTGAATTCGTACACTTCGCCTGGAGAGAGGGGCTTGGGGGTGGTGAGAGACTCCCGATACCGCGCCCGCAGAATGCCGTCGGCGATATTTTGCGCGTAGCCGTCCGGCCGCACGTCCACCAATTTGGCGGTAAAATCGGTATCCGGCGCCGACGATGACGCATACAAGACGACGGTCAGCGGCCCGGTGACCTCGAGGGGCTTCTCGAGCACCTCGCCGGTGTAGACGAGGACATCCTGACGGCGCTCGACCTCGCGTTGATCCTGCACACCGACCGGTAGGATCAAGGTATTGCCCCCACGTGTCGGCACCGGATCGGCCGGATCGTAGCGATAATGATCCGGCGGTTCCTCGCCCGGCGGCTCCCAGCTCAACGTCCCGTCACCAGAAAGGCTATTCGCCGCCCCCTGGCTGTGGAAGTAGTAGGGCGTATAGCGGGTGCGTGCCAGGGGCCACTCGTATTCATCCCGCCACTGGTTGATGCCCATGACAAATAAGCGGATCGGTGGTTCCTCGGCAATGCCGGTGTCGATCCCTTTGAGCCAGTAATCGAACCAGCGCAACTGGATCTCGTGCAGATCGATGAAGGCGTTCGGCCCGAAGTCGATATCGCCCGTGCCACCGGTCGTGGGAGTCGTGTACGGGAAGAGGTGAGCCCACGGGCCGATCAACAGCTTCTGCCCTCCGCGCGCCTCGGGTGTCATCGCCCGTGCCCGCAGCCCGTTAAAGTGGACGAACGCATCTCGCAAGAAGATATCGTACCAGGAGCTGACGTGGTACATGGGGATATTGATCTGCTGATGTTGCCGCTCGACGTTGATCGCCCACCAGTAGGGTCCATCGTCAGGATGGGTGAGATAGTCTCGCAAGTAGGGCGCGACCTCCTGGAGGAGGTCTGCCCAGTACATGAGCGGCAAGCGGGCGTAGGCTTCCGGGGTCAAAGGGTTGCCGAAGTTGATCGACCGCAGCAAATCGGGCCGGATCTTGGGCCACAGTTGCTCCTTGATCCCTTTCCGGTCGATGGTGTTGCGCGCCAAAAAGATCGCGTATGGTACCTGCCAGCCCAGCGAGAATGCCCCGCCGGTGTGGTAGACCCAGCTCTGGTGGAAATCGGCCGCCGCCGAGACCGGAAAAGCGCAGCGCAGGTGCGGCGGTCGGGTGGGAGCGAGCAAGTATTGAGTGGCACCGAGATATGACTGCCCCTGCGTCCCCACTACACCGTTGGCGTAAGGCAAGGAAGCTGCCCATTCGACGGTGTCGTACCCGTCGAACGGTTCATAGATCAACGGATAGAACTCGCCCTCCGATGAAAAACGGCCACGGCTGTCCTGAATGATGACGACGTAGCCGCGGGCGGGAAAATACTCGTGGTCCCCAAACACCTCGGCCATCTCCTTGCCGTACGGCAGCCGCAAGAGGATAACGGGGAAGCGTCCCGAGGCGTCGGGACGATAGACATCGGCGTATAAGGTCACACCGTCACGCATGCGTGCTGGGACATTTTTTTCGACCTTGATGCGGTATTGTGGACGACTTTCGCGTGGCATACTCCCTCCTCCTCTCCCGTGTTATAAGAGCCCACACGGCGAAAGGCAAACGGTTCAAACGGGAAGGAGAGAGAGGTGCACTACTGGCTCGTTAAAACCGAACCGGACACCTATTCCTGGCAACAGTTTTGCCAAGACGGGCGGACGTATTGGGACGGGGTGAGGAACTATCAGGCGCGGAACAACCTCCAGACTATGCGACGCGGCGATCCGGTGTTGTTCTACCACAGCGGTACAGAACGCGCAGTCGTTGGCATCGCACGGGTCGTGCGGGAAGCGTACCCGGACCCTACGACCGACGACCCGCGCTGGGTCGCCGTCGATCTGGAACCGGTGGAAACCCTCAAACAGCCGGTGTCGCTGCAGGACATCAAGAACGACCGGCGCCTGCAGCACATCGCGCTGATCAAACACGCCCGCCTTTCCGTCATGCCACTGACGCCAGACGAGTTCGCCACGATCGTGGCGAAAGGTCGGGGAGGCGACAGCTCCTCCTGATCCACACGCAACCGTGCTCTGCGTGCAGGCCCACGGCAGCTGGCGCCCCAGACAGCTTAGAATGTGATCACCGTGCGAATCGATTTCCCCTGATGCATCAAGTCGAAAGCTTCGTTGATGCGTTCGAGCGGCAGTGTGTGGGTGATGAGATCGTCGATATTGATTTTGCCCTGCATATACCAATCGACGATCTTGGGCACGTCACGCCGGCCCTTGGCACCACCAAAGGCAGTGCCTTTCCACACCCGGCCGGTCACGAGTTGAAAAGGACGAGTGGAGATCTCCTCGCCCGCTGCTGCCACACCGATAATCACACACGTGCCCCAGCCGCGGCGGCAGCACTCCAGAGCCTGCCGCATGGTTTTGACATTGCCGATACACTCGAAGGCGAAATCGGCCCCGCCCTTGGTCAGATCGACGAGGTACTGCACGAGATCTCCCTCGACCTGCCGGGGATCGACGAAGTGGGTTGCACCGAATTTGCGTGCGATAGCCTCGCGCTCCGGGTTGATATCGATCCCGACTATCATATCGGCGCCGACCATACGGGCGCCTTGAACCACGTTCAAACCGATGCCGCCCAGCCCAAAGACCACCACTTTATCCCCTGCCTGCACCTTGGCGGTATTGATCACCGCCCCGATACCCGTGGTCACACCGCAGCCGATATAACAGATCTTGTCGAAGGGGGCGTCCTCGCGCACCTTGGCCACGCTGATCTCCGGCAGTACGGTGTAGTTGGCGAAGGTGGAAGTGCCCATGTAGTGGTGGAGCATGGTGCCTGAGAGCGAAAAACGGCTCGTCCCGTCCGGCATCACTCCTCGCCCCTGGGTGGCGCGAATAGCGGTACACAGGTTGGTCTTGCCAGAAAGACACGCCTCGCACTGGCGGCATTCCGGAATGTACAGGGGAATCACGTGATCACCCGGTTTGACCGACGTCACCCCAGGACCAACCTCGACGACCACACCAGCACCTTCGTGACCGAGAATACAGGGGAAAAGCCCCTCAGGATCGGCACCCGAGAGGGTATAGGCATCGGTATGACAGACACCGGTCGCCTTGATCTCTACCATCACCTCGCCCGCTTTGGGCCCCTCGAGCTGCACCGTTTCGATGCGGAGTGGTTCACCAGCTTTGAATGCCACTGCGGCTTTGACTTCCATAGTTCGCTCCTCCAGGCGACTCGTCAGGGAGTCGCTCGACACCCGCCAACGTTGCCTCACGGCAGACAACGCTCAGTGATCTCGAACCGGGCCCGACTCTACCGCAGAGGCAACCGGACAGGCAAGAGGTGCACGATCCCTGGCTGAGCGGACACCCAGGTCGCAACCCTGCCCCTCTGACCGATCCGACGCGGCCAGTCCCGACGCCGACTCTGCGCAGGATCGAGAGCTGCGCAGCGAGCGCCTGGTGCGTCTCACCGTTTTCTCTCCAGGGGGAGAAAGTCCATCATTCTCGCGGACAGGCAGAGCGCTTGCAAACCTCTACACGGCTCGTTAGCGTTTCTCTATGAGAGTGCTGGTGTGACACGAGCAGGACGCACATGGCTGTATTCAGCCGATAACCCGCACGGCAGGCGGTGTCTTCACCCTCATGTATATGGGTTGCTCTTGGCCCTTCTTCTGCTGTCACAGTGCACGCCGCAACCGCGTCCGTCACAGCCTCCTGGGGCTACGCACGGCGCGGATCGGCCAGCAGCGTCCCCAGCGGAACAGGGACCACCCAATCCGTCCTTGACCCCAGAAGAACAGCTCGAGCTGTTCAACATCCACCTCAACCGTGCGTGAAGCGAGAGATCCCTCAGGCAACTCCATCCCAGGCGTCATGCGTTCGTGCGCCTGCGGCTGCCCCCCAGGTGCGCGCCAGCGGCAGATCGGCTTGACCACCTCTTCCCCCTCGCATAAAGGAAACGCATGGCCAAGAAAGCCTCTCCGCTGCACGGGCCCCTCCTCGGAGCCCATATGTCGATCGCTGGCGGGATCGACAAAGCGCTCCAGCAAGGCAAAGCGGTCGGATGTGACACCATTCAGCTCTTCACCAAATCGTCGCGTCAATGGGTCGGCAAACCGCTGACTCCAGAAGAGATCGCGGACTTTCGCGCCACCCTGCGAGCGGTGGGCTTTCCCCTCGTGGTAGCCCATGGCTCGTACCTCTACAACCTAGCAGCCCCGGCTGCAGCCCTGCGCAAGAAATCGGTGGACGGTCTGATCGACGAGATGACCCGTTGTGAAACCCTCGGCATCGCCTATCTGATTATCCATCCGGGTGCGCACCTAGGAGCGGGTGAAGCGGCAGGGCTTAAAACGATTGCCCGCTCCATCGATGCCGTGCACACAGCCTGTGCCGGCTATACCACGCGACTCACCTTGGAGATCACTGCCGGACAAGGCTCGACCCTCGGATACCGCTTCCGGCATCTGCGCCAGATCATCGATGCGACTGCTGCGCCAGAACGGCTACGGGTGTGTTTTGACACCGAACATGCCTTCGCCGCCGGCTACGAACTGCGCACGGCAGAGGGGTACGCCCAGACCTTCGCCGAGTTCGACGAAGAGATTGGGCTGGATCGCTTGGTCGCGTTCCATCTCAACGACGCCAAAAAGGATCTCGGCTGTCGGGTCGACCGGCACGAGCACATTGGCAAGGGGTACCTCGGGGAAGAGGCGTTCCGTTTGCTGCTCAACGACCCTCGCTTTCGCGGCGTGCCGATGTACTTGGAAACGCCCAAGAGTAAAGATTGTCACGAGGACCGAGACAATCTCGCCACCCTGCGTCGTCTTCTCTCCCGATGAGCTACCGGTGTGGTACGAGTCAGCGCATCATGTGACATACGTCGCCAAGCTGCGGAGCCGCGCTGTGTCCGCTCCCCTACCCTGCACTGCCGATAGCTGATAAGCGAACCTCGCGTATGACCAAGGCCCCCACAACAAAATGGCTCGGTGCTCCCTTCGTGGCGCTTCTCGGCGGTTGCGGCATCCTGGGGCTGCTGCTCTGGCACGTCGGGATCACCGAGGTCGTCCACTATCTGGGGCAGATCGGCTGGTTTGCACCGCTGGTGTTCCTCCCCTACCTCAGCGTCGCCCTCTGCGACGCGAAAGGATGGTTATGTGCCATCCCGTCAGCGACCCACACAGCCACGATACCACTGTGGCGCCTGATGCTCACACGCCTAGCAGGAGAGGCGATTAACAACCTGACCCCGACCGCCAACCTGGGTGGCGAACCGGTCAAGGTCTACCTGCTGCGCCTGCAGGGGATTCCTGCCGATGCAGGACTGGCATCGGTTGTCGCTGCGAAGACAGCATTGACGATCTCACAGGTTGTCTTCATCTTGCTCGGAGTGCCGTTCCTGCTCTACCGCTTAGGCTGGATGCGCCAAGAGTGGTGGGTCCTCGGTCCGTTGGTCCTCCTGGCATACGGCTTTGCCACTGTCCTCATCCGCTGGCAACGTCGCGGGCTGATCGGAAAAGCGGTACGGATGCTGCGA
>JANWXO010000163.1 GCA_025057295.1 Candidatus Binatia bacterium
GGCATGGATGTATTGCCGCGTCCGTTCATCATAGGAGTAGCGGAACCCGACGGCTCGGGCGAGTTGCCGAATAGCCTCCTCTTCGCCGGTCAAGAAATGCCACCCCGTAGCGGCTCCGGGGCGGCCGTATCGCCGCACGTACTCTGCCTTTTTGGCCGCCGCCAGGGACGGCGTCTCCCGCGGATCAAAACTGACAGTGACAATGTTGAATTCGTCGCCGATGCGAAAGGACAGGGCTTTCACAGTCGCGAGCAAACCGCGCAACACCAGCGAACACAGCATCGGGCACTCGTAGTAGACAAGCGCCAGGATGGTCGGCCGTCCTGGAAGGGCGCCGACATAGTCACCGAGCCGGACCGTCTTGCCCGTTTCGTCGCGAAATACCAAATCGAGCGGGACGCGCTCGCCCACGCGCTGCTCAATCCCTACCTCCCGCAACGGCTCCGGCAGCACGCCTGCAGTCTGCGCCTGCAGCGGCAGGGGGAGACTGCTCAGAGCCACGCACCCTAAAGCGATGAACTGTACCACCCTACAGACTCGCCTGCTCCCCCTGCTGCCCAGCGACTGGAGAGGGGAGAGAGGCCTGCCGTGGTCACGGAGCGCACGCGCAATGGGCATCATCGCTGTCGTCCTTCGGGGTCCGCAGCCTCGCTGCGAGCTGGCAAGCCACGCTCAGCGAGGAGTGCGATGGCACGATCGATCGGAATCCGCACGATCCCAGCATCCCGATCCACCCAGCCATAACTCTGCAGCACTGCGTCCTCAGCCGCCCGCAGCCTCCGCAGGTCGGCAGGCGGATCCACCTGCAACCGCGGGGCAGGTGGCGGTTGTCGTTCTTCCCTGAACAGAGACGTCGGGGCTTCCTGCCGCACCTGCCGTTCGCCGAAATAGCCAAACAACCACGCCATCAGCAACGCACTCACTACCACCAATACCGCTAAGCCGAGTCCGAAGAGTACGAGCGGGCGGATGTCTACAGCGTACGATTCGTGATAGCTCTGCGGCTGCCGGTGTCCCTCGGCCGAGGAGGGTGCGCCGGTTGCATGCGTCCGATGCGCCTCGGTCATGAGCTGTTCCCTCACGCAGTTTCAGGGCGCGCCACCACGGCTTCCTCCTGGGGGTCGCGCAGCGGCAGCATCGGCAGCTTCTGCAATTGTCCGACAAATCTCCCGACCCACACGCCGCCGATCCCCACCAGCAGGAGCGCATCCGACAGGTGCAGCGCTCCTCCGACCGTCGGATGAAATTCGGGTGCGATAAACCAATAGACATCGATCAGGCGCATCACCAGCACGCCTGCAGCCAGAGCGGCGAGGACCAACGGACTTTGCTTGACACGGCGGATGAGCAGCAACACGAAAGGCAGGGCAAAGTGATAGGTGATCAGCACGATCCCGACCTCTTGCCATCCACCGTGCAGGCGGCGGATATACCACGGGATCTCCTCGGTGAGGTTCCCCGACCACATGAGCAGGAATTGGGCAAAAGAGACATAAGCCCAGAGCATGACAAAGGCGAGCAGGAGATTGCCCAGGTCATGGAAATGGCTCGGTGTCAGCACCTGCACGAAGGGCTCTTGCCGTGCCAGCAGACGGAGGACGAGAATGGCAAACGCCAGAGCGGTGAGCACCTGTCCGACTATCCACAAAATGCCGTAGATGGTGGAAAACCAGTGCGGATCGAGCGACATCGCCCAATCCACCGCCGCAAAGGTCACCGCACCGCCGTACAAGACCAGTCCCGGTCCACTGAGGGTCTCCAGCCGGCGGGCGAGAGTAGGATCGCCCGTCCGATCTTGGGCGAGCGACCACTTGTGGAGGAAGTGGGCAATACCGATCCAGACGGCAAAGTACAGAACCGCGCGCAAGAGAAAAAAAGGAACGTTGAGGTACACGCTCTTGTGCTGCAAAAGCGGGTCTGCCGCGACCGCCTCGGGCCGCGCCCACACGTACAGGAAGGACAAGCCAAACAGCAAAGGAATGAACAGCACCGCCAGCACAGGGAGGGTGCGTGTGGCGGCCTCCAAAATCCGACGGATGACAAAGCCCCAGGCGCCCCCGACCAGGTGATAGATCATGACGATGGCCGCGCAGCCGACGGCTATACTGAGCCAGAACAGATAGGCAAACAGATAGGAACGGAAGAATTGCGCCGGGTTCAGGACAAGGCCCATCGCCCCGACCAGCAGTCCGGCGACGCCAACGAGCCACGCACGGCGCTGGAAGAAGGTCAAGCGGAGGGAGACCGGTTCGGGCGTATTCATTGTGTTCCCTCCAGCAATCGCTGCCGCTCTTCGGCGGGGACGTCGGCGAGGGTAGCGTGCTGACTGAGCTGCAAGGCGCGAATATAGGCGATGATCGCCCAACGGTCGGCCGGTTTGATCCGGGCGGCATAGTCGTACATGGCACCGAACCCGTTGGTAATGACGTGAAAGAAATAGCCTACCGGCGCCTGGCGTAAGCGGTCGATATGGAACGAGGCGGGACGCTGGAACCCCCGGTGCACGACAATCCCTTCCCCATCGCCCACACGGCCATGACAGGGGGAACAGTAGATGTTGTAGCGTTCCTGTCCTCGCTCCAACACTGCACGCGTCACCGGGAAAGGGAAGGTGTCGACAAACTGGCCGTTCACCTGACCGGCGTAAAAATGCGTGTCCGTCTTGAGCTGCCCACGAGCCACGGTTCCAGGGACGAGTGGACGTGCGGCACGGCCATCGGCAAAAAAGGTACTGGGTTCGAGCGGCCGGTAGCTCGGCTGCGTCGCCATCTCCTGTTGACACGCTACCAGCAACAGACAACCGAGAAGCAGACCTCGCATCGCCATGAGTTGCA
Source organism: Candidatus Binatia bacterium (assembly GCA_025057295.1). GTDB lineage: Bacteria > Desulfobacterota > Binatia > Bin18 > Bin18 > JANWXO01. Next base: position 2,835 of record JANWXO010000163.1, read on the forward strand.
CTCTGCCCTAGTATTCAACTTCCGACACCTGTCGGGGCTGTGAGCGCTCGAGAAACCGCCGCGTCTCCTCCCGGTCAAACTGCGGATCGGTCGCTTCGAGACAGAGGAAAAACCGGTCACGAGTGGCAAAGGCGAAGCGGGGCACGTTAAACACCGGGTGGTACGGCATCGGTAAGCCATTCAACGCCAACATTCCTAAAACAGCAGCCAGGGCAGCAAAGAGGATGGTGAGCTCGAACGTGACCACCACAAACGCCGGCCAGCTATGGAGCGGGCGCCCACCGATGTTGAGGGGATAGTCCACCACCGAGGTCCAATACTGCAGCAGATAGCCACTCACGCAACCGACTATGCCACCGACGAGGACGATCACGGGCAGCCAGGTACGGCGGAAACCGATCGCCTCGGCCAAGCCCTCCACTGGAAACGGCGTATAGGCATCCATGTGGCGGTACCCCGCGTCACGGGCTCGTTGGGCTGCAGCGAGCAGCTCTGCGGGCGTCTCGAACTCTGCCAGCAAACCGTATATGCGTGCCACGATCGCTCCCTCTACCCACTCACTCGCACGGCTTCAGCAGCAGGAGCGGTCTCCGTTGCTGCCCGGCGGGGTGCGCCGTGCTCTTCTTCCGCGACCAGCTCTTGCATCTCAAAGATGGAGATCATCGGCAGGAAGCGCACGAAGAGGAACAATAACGAGAGGAAGAGCCCGATCGTGCCGATGTACGTCGTGTAATCCCACACCGTCGGATAATACATCCCCCACGCCGAGGGCAGAAAGTCGCGATGGAGACTCATGACGATGATCATAAACCGCTCTAACCACATCCCCACACTCACGACTAGAGCGACCCCGAACAACAGCGGTACGTTGACCCTGGCACGACGGGACCACAGGAGTTGCGGCGTCACGACGTTACAGAGGATCAATCCCCAATACAGCGGGGCATACGGCCCTGTCATGCGGTTGGTGATCACTGCGTAGTGTTCATAGGGGCTGCCGCTGTACCAGGCCATGAAGGTCTCCATCATATACCCGTACGCTACCACCAAGCCGGTCGCGAGCAACACTTTCGCCATGTTATCGAGGTGGCGCAGGGTGATGAAATCTTCCAGCTGGTAGAATTTGCGCAGCGGGATCGCGATGAGCAAAACCATGGCAAAACCGGCAAAAATGGCACCGGCGACGAAATAGGGGGGGAAAATCGTCGCGTGCCACCCCGGAATGATCCCCACGGCAAAGTCGAAACTCACCACCGTATGGACCGAGACTACCAGCGGGGTCGCGAGCCCGGCGAGCAAGAGGTAAGCTGTTTGATAGCGCGCCCAGTGCCGTGCCGAGCCGCGCCACCCCATGGCCAGCATCCCGTAGAGCACACGGCCCACACGGCTCCGCGAACGATCACGAAGAGCGGCTAGGTCGGGAATCAACCCGACATACCAGAACAGCAACGAAACGGTCGCATAGGTAGACACGGCGAAGACATCCCATACCAGGGGACTGCGGAACTGCGGCCACATACCCATGACGTTGGGATAGGGCAACAGCCAGTAGAAAAACCACGGCCGCCCCAAATGGATGAGCGGAAAGATGCCGGCGCAGGCAACGGCGAAGAGCGTCATCGCCTCGGCGAAACGGTTGATCGAGGTCCGCCACTCTTGCCGCAATAACAGCAAAATGGCGGAAATGAGGGTCCCAGCGTGCCCGATCCCGATCCACCAGACGAAATTGATGATGTCAAACCCCCACCCGACCGGCTGGTTGATTCCCCAAATCCCCAGCCCGACAGCAAACAGGTACACGACACTGTACAGCAGGAGCAACAAGAGCAGAAACGAAATCCCAAAGCCAACGAGCCAGCCGCGTGAGGTAGGGTGGGTGAGGACAATGGCACTAATTTTTTCGTTCACCGAACGGGGCGTGTACCCAGGCCCGACCACCGGCGGGACGGTGGCAATACCGGTCGCTCGCTCTTGCCCTTCGTATGCCATCGCCCTACTCCGTCTCGTGCCCCACGATCGCAGGATTCGGGTTGCGTAAGCGCGCCAAATAGGTCGTGCGCGGGCGGGTGTTCAACTCGGCTAACAGGGGGTAATTGCGCGGATCCGCCTTGAGCTGGGAGACGCGGCTCGCCGGATCGTTAATATCGCCAAAGACGATCGCTTGCGTTGGGCATACTTGTTGACATGCGGTCAGCACCTCGCCGTCGCGAATCCTGCGGTCTTGCAGCTTCGCCTCGATGCGCGCGGCGTTAATCCGTTGCACACAATAGGTGCACTTCTCCATCACCCCCCGCGTGCGCACCGTCACATCAGGATTGTGGAGCAACTGGAGACTGGGCGTCGCGAGGTCCGCGTATTGGAAGAAATTGAAACGCCGCACCTTGTAGGGGCAGTTGTTCGCACAGTACCGTGTCCCCACGCAGCGGTTGTACACCATGTCGTTCAGCCCCTCATCGCTGTGCACGGTAGCCGCCACCGGACACACCACTTCGCACGGCGCATTCTCACACTGCATGCAGGGAACAGGCTGATAATAGGTTTCCGGATTGTCCAGGTCTCCCGTGTAGTACCGATCGACACGCAGCCAGTGCATTTCCCGCCCGGCCATCACCTGCTCTTTGCCAACAATGGGAATGTTGTTCTCTGCCTGACAGGCAATCACACACGCGCCACACCCGATGCAGGCAGTGAGGTCGATCGCCATGCCCCAGGCATATCCCTCGTAAGGATAAGGAGGATAGAGGGTCATCTGCGGGGCGGGCGCATGAACGAATCGATGCACGAAATCTGGATGTTCTCGGTATTCGGTCAGGGTCGCCGCCAAAACCAACGGGCGGCCCTCCAGGCTGTGGTGATTCTGCGTGCAGGCCAAGCGGTAGGTCAGTCCTGTTTTGCGAAGCTGTAGGCCTTCCGCATACCACGGGGTCTCCGCCAGGCGGAGCACATAGGCATTAAAGCCGATCCCACTTCCGATCCGTCCGGCACGCGTCCGTCCATACCCCAAGGACACGGTCACCGTATCCTCGGCCTGCCCCGGCAGGATCCACACAGGGGCGCGCACGGACCGTTCGCGCACGCGCAGTTCGATCACTTCCTCCTGCACGAGCCCCAAACGTTCCGCGGTTGCAGGACTCACCAGCGCCGCGTTGTCCCACGTCAGCATGGTCAGCGGTTTGGGCAATTCCTGCAACCAACCATTATTGGCAACCGAGCCGTCCCACACCGTGGGATCAGGACGGAAGATCAGCGTCAGGGAAGGAGGGGTCGCGTCTTGTGGTACCTCTCCACCTACATTCTGGGTCTGCTGCTGGGCCCAATCGGCGCGCAGCGCGACCGCCTTAGGAGCAAAGGTCGTCCCGGCCACGACCCCATCGTGCAAGGCGGTGTGCCAAAAACGCTCGAAGTCCTCCCCGTGATACCACGTCTTCCAATACTCCCGCACGATATCGTGACTGGAACGACCGGGTTGCCCGAGCAGGGCAGCGAGCACTTCGTGGGCAGACCTACCGTCATACAACGGCGCGATCAAGGGCTGCAGGATCGTTGCGGTCCCGTCGTATGCCCGTGCGTCGCTCCACGATTCGAACGGATGAGTGGCAGGCAGATGCCAGTGGCACAGCGCTGCTGTCTCGTCATGGTATAACCCCCAGTGGATGCGGAGCGGCACTTTCGCCATATGAGTGGCGAACTCCAGGTCCGCCGGCGCCGTGTACACCGGGTTGCTCCCGAGCACGAGGAGGATCTCCACCCGGCCGGCTTCCATATCCGCAACGAGTTCTCGCAAAGAGGCCACCTGGTCAACCGGTTGCGCTTCTACTGGCGCGGTGTACGTGACCGTCGACCCCACGTTCCCTAACGCCACATTGAGCGCGTGTCCGACAGCATGGACGGCCGGCGACTGTCCGTCTCCTACGACGACCACACTGGCGCCCCGATGTTGGTGCAGGTCGCGCACCACCGCTTCGATCCAGGCAGTATGCCGGGCGAGGGACTGTCCGGCAGGCGATGGTCCTGGCAGAACTCCTAACCGCTGGGCAAGCACCCAGGCGAGCGTCTCGATTTCCTGCGGACGCAGGGGGAGACGGTGATCCGCCATCGCGCCGGCGAGCGAGGGCGAGCTTTCCGCCACATACAGCCGGTTCATCGTCGCCCGATCGGGCTGCACCCGCCGCCGCGCGGTAAAGTCGCGCGCATACCGTACGCTGCCCGGGCAGGAAAACAGAAAATCGGCGTCGAGCGAGAGGATGACCTCGGCGCGCTGAAAATGGTACTGGGTGTCTACATACTCCCCGAAAGCCCGCAGCGCTCCTGCGCGGACATAATCCCGTCCGACTGGATCGTATTGGTGCCACTTCGCCGCCGGAAATTCAGTGCGCAGCGCCTGCAGCTGGGCTGCTAACGTCGGGGAGGTCACCGTCTCGGTCAAGATGCGCAAGCCCGCACCTTTCGTGATACGCTGCAGCGCTAGGCGAGTCTGAACAGCAGACAAAAAGGCATTCCACGTACTGATCTGCCCCAGATGCGTCACCACCTGCGAGCGGTCAGGATCGTACAAGGTCAGCACCGAGGCCTGTGCGAACACGTCAGTGGCCCCAAGACTGGCCGGGTGCTGCGGATTTCCCTCCACCTTGGTCGGCCGTCCCAGGTGGCTTTCGACTAACACTCCTAACGCCAGCCCACTGCGCACCACCGCGGTAGCAAAAAAGAGCGGCTTGCCGGGG
>JANWXO010000164.1 GCA_025057295.1 Candidatus Binatia bacterium
CGCGGGGATTACCTGGGGGGAACGGTCCAGGTCATTCCGCACATCACCGATGAGATCAAACAGCGCATTCTTGCCGCCGCCGCCGGCTTCGATGTGGCGATCTGCGAAGTGGGAGGAACTGTCGGGGACATCGAAAGCCTTCCCTTCCTGGAGGCCATTCGCCAGTTCCGCTGGGACTGGGGGCGGGAACATGTCCTTTATATCCATTTGACCCTCGTGCCATATATCGCCGCCGCAGGAGAATTGAAAACCAAACCGACGCAGCATAGCGTCAAAGAGCTGACGAGCGTCGGTATCCAGCCAGATATCCTTTTGTGCCGTACCGACCGCTATCTCGATCCAAAAGTCAAAGCCAAAATCGCCCATTTCTGCAACGTCGACGAGAACGCCGTGATTACCGCCAAGGATGTGGAGTGCATCTACGAAGTTCCGTTAGTCTTCCACCAAGAAGGACTGGACGAACGGATCGTCGAGAAACTCAACATGTGGACTGGGGCGCCGAACCTGAGCAAATGGGAGAAAATCGCCCAGACCTTCAAAAATCCCCGAGACCGGGTTCGCATCGCCATGGTCGGCAAGTACGTCAACCTCATCGATGCCTACAAGAGCATCAACGAAGCCCTCGCGCACGGCGGCTTCGCCAACGAGTGCCGCGTTGAAGTCGATCATATCGATTCTGAACAGTTAGAGGGGGGCATCATTCCTGAAGCGGTCCGGCGCGCCGACGGCCTCCTCGTCCCCATGGGTTTTGGTCAGCGCGGGACCGAAGGAAAAATTGCCGCGGTCCGCTACGCGCGGGAAGAGAGGGTTCCCTTCTTTGGTATCTGTTTCGGTATGCAAATGGCCGTGATCGAATTTGCCCGCAACGTCTGCGGACTGCGCAACGCCAACTCCACCGAAGTGGACCCCGATACTCCCCACCCGGTCATCGCTCTCATGGATCAACAAAAAGGGGTCGTACAGAAGGGTGGCACGATGCGGCTCGGGGCTTATCCGTGCGTCCTACAAGACGGGAGTTTAGCCGCCCGCCTCTATGGCAAGAAGCGCATCTCCGAACGCCACCGCCACCGCTACGAATTCAACAACGCTTACAGAGAAATCTGCGCTGCAAAGGGAATGGTCTTCAGTGGTCTCTCTCCCGATGGAGAGTTGGTAGAAATCATCGAGCTTCGGAACCATCCGTGGTTCATCGGTGTACAGTTTCACCCTGAATTCAAATCGCGCCCCTTTGACTGCCATCCTCTGTTCAAAGGCTTTATCCGTGCCGCGTTGCAACACCGGCTAGAACACAGCGAAGGGGTTTTACTGCGTGCCGGGAGTGCGGAGCGCTAATGGTCCGTGAAGTTACTCCTCAAGTGGTCGACATCGGGCCACTGCAGTGCGGTGGCGGCCGACCGTTCATCCTGATTGCGGGCCCGTGTGTCATCGAAAGCCGCGATTCCGCGCTCTATCATGCCGAGCGCCTGCGCATCCTCACCGACCGCCTGCACATCCCCTTCGTGTACAAGTCTTCTTTTGACAAAGCCAACCGTACTGCCCTACACTCGTTCCGTGGTCTGGGGAGAGACGAAGGATTGGCCATCCTGGCCGAAGTCAAACGGACGTTCGGCGTGCTCGTGCTGACCGATGTGCATAGTACAGACGACGTCCAGGCAGCCGCCGCGGTCGCCGACGTGTTACAAATTCCGGCTTTTTTGTGCCGTCAAACCGACCTCTTACTCGCCGCCGGCCACAGTGGCCGGGTGGTCAACATCAAAAAAGGGCAGTTCCTCGCTCCCTGGGATATAAAGTATGCGGTAGAGAAGGTCGCTTCGACAGGCAACCAGCGCATCCTCCTGACCGAACGGGGGGCCTCTTTTGGTTATAACAATCTTGTGTCAGACTTTCGCTCTCTCCCGATCTTGGCCCAGACAGGCTATCCGGTCATTTACGATGCCACCCATAGCGTTCAGCTCCCCGGGGGTCAGGGCAGTGCCTCTGGTGGGCAACGGGAGTTCATCGCACCGCTCGCACGTGCGGCCGTCGCCGTCGGCGTGGATGGATTATTTATGGAAGTTCATCAAACCCCCGAACGGGCTTTGAGCGATAGCACTACTGCCTACCCCCTCGACCAACTCGAACCTCTGTTGCAGGTTCTTCTTGTCCTCGACGCAACCATCAAAGGACGCGAACGCACCAGCAGCTGAGACATCCCAGAGAGCCCCCTGTCCTCGGACGCGCGGGGAGGTGCGCCTTGCGTATGGCTTGGGGTATCGCTGCGCAAGTCTGGCGACTTGCACCCTGTCCTCTCTTTGCGCGTCACCAGAGAGGTGGTATCCTGAGAGACGAAGGAAATGCGTATGAACCGCGCCCAGCTTCGTTTCGCGTTGGGAGTCACAATCTTGCTACTGCTCGCTGTGGTTGGGTACTATCTTACCGTCAACCTGTCTCTGCAAAGACAGCGGCAAGCCGTGATTGAGCAGCTAGCTCCGGATCTCGAGCCAGAAACAGACCACCGCATGCAGAACTTCCGGCGTGTGAAGGTACGCGACGGCCAGAAGATCTGGGAGATCGCAGCTCAGCAAGCCCGCTACTTTAGCGAGAGTGGAGAAATCGTGGTCGATGCCCCTGAGGTCTCTCTCTATTTCAGTGATGGACAGCTCATGGCATTGCGCTGCCGCCAAGGTCGAGTGCAACTGGATGTCAACAAACAGGATATTACGGCGATGCAGTTGAGTGGAGATCTCCAGATACAGTTCGGGGACGTGTCGTTGAGTACCCCGGAAGCGACCTATGACAGCGCAACCAACGTGATCTCCTCGCCAGCGTCCCTACACCTTGCCGGTCCTGGGTTTACCCTCTCCGGACAAGGATACAGGATCGACGTCGCGCAGAAACGGTTGATTTTGCATGCCGCCGTGCATACCACACTAACAATAGGAGAGAAGTCATGAGGCGGTGGGCAAGGAACACTCAAGCCCTTCTTCTGGCCGTGTTGGTTGTCGGCCACATCAGTGGGGTGGCCACGGCTCAGGACAAAGCCTCCAGCCTGGCTCCCTCTTCTGCGGCGAGCACGGGTGGGAGCTGGCTCGACTCTTTTTCCCTGACCGCGCGCAAAGAGCCGATCGATATCCGCGCCAATGGTCTGGAGTTCCTCTACGACGAGAAACGGATCGTCTATCGCGGGGACGTCGTCGCCAAGCAAGGGGAAAGAACCATTACGAGTGACCGCTTAACGGTCATCTACGAAGACGCCCCGCAGCAGCCCTCTGCTGGTTCGCATGGCGGTGCGCTTGCACGTCAGCAATTGAAGGAAATCATCGCCGAGGGCAACGTGCAAATCACTGCAGGAGAGCGTCGCGCGAGCGGACAGAAGGCGGTGTTCAGCGAGGCTACGCGCACCATTGTGCTCAGTGGCAACGCGGTGCTCCAAGAAGGACCGAATCAGGTGAGCGGAGAGCGTGTGACGATCTTTCTCGATGAGAAGCGCAGTGTGGTCGATGGCGATGCCCGCATGATTATCGTGCCGGAGCAGAAAGCCCAGAAGAAATAGGAACCGACAGTGGTGAAGGCACAACAGGTGTTACGGGGAGAAGGGCTATGTAAGGCCTATGGCAAGCGCCCCGTACTGCGGAATGTCACTGTGGAAGTAAAAGGGGGAGAGATCGTTGGCCTTCTCGGCCCCAACGGAGCAGGGAAGACAACCACCTTCTCTATTCTCGTCGGGATCATCCGTCCGGACAAAGGGACCGTAAAGTACAACGACACCGACCTGACCCATATGCCGATGTACCAACGCGCGCGCAAAGGGGTGACGTATCTCCCGCAAGAACCCTCGGTATTCCGCAAACTGACCGTGGCCGAAAATATTCTGGCGGTTTTGGAAACCCTCCCTCTCAGTGCAGCCGAACGGCGAGAACGACTCACCCACCTGCTGGCAGAGTTACACATCAGCCATCTCGCTGGGCAGCGAGCCGACTCTCTCTCGGGAGGAGAGCGCCGCCGACTAGAGATCACTCGCGCCTTGGTGATGTCCCCAGCCTTCATGCTGCTCGACGAACCCTTCGCTGGTATCGATCCTCTTTCGGTCGTCGACATTCAGGACATTCTGCTCCAACTGCGGGACCGCGGCATCGGTATACTCGTCACCGATCATAACGTGCGGGAAACGTTAACTATCTGCGACCGCGCTTATATTCTGAGCGACGGAAGCGTGTTTGAAGAAGGGACCCCTTCGGAGCTGACGGCAAGCGACCGTGCTCGGCAGGTGTATCTCGGCGAGCGTTTCCGCCTATAAGTTCGAGGGAAGAGCACGATGGCCTTAGATGTCAAGCTCACCCAGAAACTGCAACAGAAGTTGGTCATGACGCCCCAACTGCGTCAGGCCATCAAGATCCTCCAACTCCCCCGAGGCGAGTTGGACGCGTTGATCCACCAAGAGATGGACGAGAATCCTGTCCTCGTCGTCGACAGCAGCGAAGATATGCCCACCCCTACGGAGGAAGAACTTCCTCTTCTAGGCGAAGAATCTTCACCAGCAGCAGAAGATATCGACTGGCGCGCCTATCTGGAGAGTTACAACGAAGACATCCCTCCACTACCGCCCAGCGGCGACGAGGACGACGACGAAGACCGTCATAACCTCATCGAGAACCAACCGAACCGCACCACCTCTCTCGCCGAGCACCTCTCTTGGCAACTGCGTTTCAGCGACTTATCGGCAGAAGAAGAACCGATCGCTTCACTCATTATCGGCAATCTCAACGTTGACGGCTACCTGCAAGATTCGGTGGAAGAGATCGCTGCCACAGCGGGGGTGAAGGTCGAGGTCGTCGAGCGGGTACTGAAACTCGTCCAAGAGTGTGATCCCCCCGGCGTAGGCGCCCGAGACCTGCGGGAGTGCCTGTTGCTCCAGCTTCGCGACCACGGTTTTGGCGATCCCACTCACGAAGATCCTATCGTGACGCTCGCGGCGAAGATCGTGCAAGACCATCTTCCCGCTTTAGAGGGGCGCCGGTTCGAGCGCCTGGCAAAAGACCTGGGAGTCAGCGTCGAAGAGGTCACCCGGGCGGTCAAGCTGATTTCTTCGCTGGACCCAAAACCCGCGCGCAATTTCGGCGACGGAGACATCCGCTATGTGACCCCTGACGTCTACGTCGATAAGGTCGGGGACGAGTATGTCGTCACGCTCAACGACGAAGGACTCCCGCGCCTCCGGGTCAGCGCGTCCTATCGACAGCTGCTCGCCCAAGGCGGAGAGGCTAAAGAGTACGTGCAGGAGAAGATCCGGGCGGCGGCGTGGCTCATCAAGAGCATCCACCAACGCCAACGCACCCTCCTGTTGGTAGCCCAGAGTTTGGTGAAGTTCCAAAAGGATTTTCTCACCCACGGCGTCTCGCACATGCGACCCCTGGTGCTGCGCGATGTGGCCGATGACATCGGCATTCACGAATCGACGGTGAGCCGTGCGATCGCCAACAAATATATCGCTACCCCCCGTGGCATCTACGCCCTGAAACAATTTTTCACCACCGGCCTGAAAGGGCGACATGGACAAGAGGTCTCGGCCGAGAGTGTCAAAGAGCGGATCCGTGCAATGATCAACAATGAAGACCCGACCCGGCCGCTGAGTGATGAAGAGATCGCCCGGGCGTTGTCGAGCGACAACATCACCATCGCCCGCCGGACAGTGGCCAAGTACCGGGAGAGCATGAACATTCTCCCGTCGGCAAAACGGAAGCAGTCTCCCCACTGAGACGTTGCCCGTGTCCTGTGATGAGGGAGGGAAAGGACCCCCACCATGCGTGTGGTTGACATCCTCACAGAAGATCTGGTTATTCCACAACTACAGAGCACAACCAAAGCAGACGTCTTACGCGAGCTGGCGCAACATCTAGCTGCCCACCATCCCGACATCCAGACGGAACAGCTCGTCAACGTGCTGCTCGACCGTGAACGTCTGGGCACAACCGCCATTGGTGAGGGCATCGCCATCCCCCACGGCAAGCTGCCGGGCCTCAAAGGGGTCATCGCGGTGTTCGGCCGTAGCCTCAAAGGGATCGACTGTCACTCTCTCGACGGTGCCCCTACCAAGCTCTTCTTTCTGCTGGTCGCCCCAGAAGACTCAGCGGGGATTCACCTCAAAGCGCTGGCACGGGTGTCACGGATGCTGAAGGACAAAGGGTTCCGCGAACGCCTGTTGCAGGGGCGCGACCGGACAGACTTGTACCAGATTATCCGCGAAGAAGATGGCAAATTGTGATCTCCCTCATCCGCGACTCTCACGAGGGGCTATGCAGATCGTCATCGTCACCGGAATCTCAGGGTCGGGCAAGAGTACAGCGATCCGCGTACTCGAAGACCTGGGCTTTTATTGCATCGATAACCTCCCCGTGAGCTTGATTCCCCGTTTTTTGGAGCTCTGCGAGCACAGCAAAGAACATATCGGCCGGGTGGCGCTTGGCATCGACCTACGTGAACGTGTCTCCTTGCACGAATACCCTTCGGTTTTTACCCAACTGCGCCAGAGCGGCCATCAAGTCGAAATCCTCTTCTTCGAGGCTGCCGACGAAGTCTTGGTGCGCCGCTTTAGCGAAACCCGCCGCCCTCACCCCGCCGCAACCGAAGGAGGAGTCATGGAGGGGATCCGTATCGAGCGCGAGCGCCTCGCAGGACTGCGCGAGCAAGCGCATCAGGTTATCGACACCTCGGCCACCACGGTGCACGAATTGCGCGACAAGCTTCGTCAGCTGCTCGAGCGCCGTGCGCACCCGCGCACGAGCCCCTACGTGACCGTCCAATCGTTTGGGTACAAATATGGGGTTCCGATCGACGCCGATTTGTTGTTCGATGTCCGCTTCCTACCCAACCCGTTTTTCGTCGACGAATTGCGCACCCGTAGCGGCCTCGAAGCCGAGGTGATCGCATACGTCCTGCAACGGGCGGAAACCGAGCAGTTCCTCGAGCGGCTGAGCGCCCTGCTGCAGTTTACCCTGCCCCTCTATGTGCGCGAGGGCAAAAGCTACCTGACGATTGCGATCGGGTGTACCGGCGGGCGGCACCGCTCCATCGTCATTGCAGAAGAACTCGGACGGCGCCTGACTCGCTGGGGGTATGTGACCCAGGTGCGGCATCGAGACCTGCAGCGCTAAAGGTCCTTATGTACGAACACGTCCCCTCCTGTGCGCATGCCAAATTGACCCTCACCAACACCCTTGGTCTCCACGCCCGTGCAGCTGCTGCCATCGTACAAGCTCTCCAAGGACTCCAGGCTGAGGTGAGCGTGGGTTGGGCAGGGCATACCGCCAACGCTCGCAGTATTCTCGAATTGTTGACGCTCGGGGCTCCCCAGGGCAGTGTGCTGGAAGTATCGGCCAACGGGCCGGATGCCGAGGCGGCCGTCACAGCCCTCACCCGCCTCATCGAAAACCGCTTTTACGAAGAATGAGAGACTTCTCCCCGCAACCTCTGCGATCGGCTTTTGCCACTTGACGCTGCGAGAGAGATTCTATTAGATGCGCCTGCCATTCCCAGCCAAGAGCAGGGGTGCACCA
>JANWXO010000165.1 GCA_025057295.1 Candidatus Binatia bacterium
CCACACGACCACCAGGCCAGGATGTACCCTATCCCCTTTGTCCTCACACGACTTCTCCCTCTCGTTTTGCAGTGGGAAACCTCTCATGGACAGCTCCCTATCACACCGCTCGCGTCTTCTCTAGTGAGCCCTCACGTTTGTCCAGAAGCTTCAAGAGCGGTCCCCCGCACAGGCAGCATCCCGCACGCCGCGGCCGAGCGCAGGATCCATTACTCGACGCTGTACCGCAAACTGAAGCAGCACAATATCACCCCGCCACGAAGCTCTGCGCCAGAGAAATAGACGTGCCGGTTCGCCTGCTCGCTTGACCCACCGCGAGAATCCGCTAGCTTAAATCCAACGACAGCGGAGCCGTGCCGCAGCACGGCCCGGAGCAGGAGCGGTTGTGGAATTCGTCATGGAATGTATCGACTTTTTCCTCCACGTGGACACTCACCTCCATTCTGTGATTCAAGCGTACGGGGTCTGGACCTATCTCCTCCTCTTTCTCATCATCTTCTGCGAGACCGGCTTGGTCGTGACGCCACTCTTACCCGGCGATTCCCTCTTGTTCGCCGCTGGAGCTCTTGCTGCCACCGGCGCTTTGGACGTGGGCTGGCTGTTCTGTCTTCTCACCATCGCTGCCATCGCCGGCGACGCCGTGAACTACTCGATTGGCCATTACATGGGGCCGAAGGTCTTTTCCCAGGAAGAAGGGCGCTTCCTGAAAAAAGAATATCTCGAGCGCACGCATCAGTTTTACGAGAAGTACGGTGGGACAACCATCATCATTGCGCGTTTCGTCCCGATTGTCCGCACCTTTGCCCCTTTTGTGGCTGGCGTCGGCCGGATGACCTATTGGCGGTTCGCCAGCTACAACGTGATCGGCGGCATCGCCTGGATTGGGATCTGCTTGTTCGCTGGCTATGCCTTTGGCAACTTGCCTGTGGTGAAGGAGAATTTCACGCTCGTCATCCTGGCGATCATCGTCATCTCCATCCTCCCTGGGCTTGTTGAATTTCTCCGTCAACGCCAACCGTCGTCGCGGCACTCCACGGTAGCAGCCAAAGATCCAGCCACAGAGTGAGGGACACGCTGCTCTTGCTCCTGCGATTCTCGGCAACGGGGGCGGGGCTCGATCGGCTGCCGAGATCCCCCCATGCCTCGGTTGACGCTGTGCAACACACGTCTCATAATCGGCAGCGGCGATTCTTCCCCCTGAGAGAGTTCTCCATGCCTTACAAGCTCGGTGTTGACGTTGGCGGCACTTTTACCGATCTAGTCCTCTTCGACGAATCGACTGGCCGTCAGGTCCGGACCAAAACGCCCTCCACTCCAGCCGATCCTTCGGTGGGAGTGCTCAACGGGATCGCCAAAATTTGTCGCCTCGCCGGCATTGCTCCTGCCGAGATCACCCATATCATGCACGGGACCACGGTGGCGACCAACGCTGTGTTGGAGGGGAAAGGGGCCACAGTCGGTCTCATCACCACCGAAGGGTTCAAGCAAATTCTCCATCTCGCGCGCTCGTGGACTCCTGGACCGCTGGCCGGCTGGATCATCATGGTCAAACCCGATCCGCCGGCAGCTTTGGAACATACCCGCGAGGCCAAGGAGCGGATCGACACCCGCGGGCATATCGTGAGACCGCTCGACGAAGAGGCGTTGCGGCACGAGCTGCGAGCCTTGGTTGCCCAAGGCATCGAAGCCTTGACGGTCGCGCTCATTAACTCGTACGCGAACCCGGTCCACGAGAAACGCATCAAAGCCATTGCACAGGAGCTGTTTCCCGATTTGCCGGTGACGGCCTCGGCAGAAGTGCTTCCCGAGTTTCGCGAATACGAGCGGGCGCTGACCGCGGTGATGAACTCCTACGTGCGGCCCACAGTCTCTCGCTATATGCACAATTTCGCCCGACAACTCGCCGCGCACGGACTCAACGCAGACGTCAACATTCTGCGCTCGGATGCCGGCTTGATGACCTTACGCATGGCCCAAGAGCGGCCGGTGTACGCGGTGATGTCCGGTCCAGCGGGCGGGGTCGCCGGGGCGCTGTTCGTCGCCACTGCTGCGGGATTCCGCGACATTCTCACCCTGGACATGGGTGGAACTTCGACCGACGTGGCGCTCTGTCAAGACGGGCAGCAGACCATCGCGCGCGAGACCACGCTGGGCTACTTCCCTATCAAAGTGCCGTCTGTAGACGTCCGCAGTATCGGCGCTGGTGGCGGCTCGATCGCTCACGTGCCTGAGATCACCAATGCTCTGCGGGTCGGTCCGCAGAGTGCGGGAGCTGACCCCGGCCCTGCGTGCTACGGCAAAGGCGGCACCGAAGCGACGGTGACCGACGCGAATGTCGTTCTCGGCCATCTCCCGCCGCGGTTACTGGGCGGAGAGATGACGTTAGACGAAGCCGCAGCGCGAGAAGCAGTCGCCCGCATCGGTCGCAAGCTCGGTTTAGACGTCTACCGTGCTGCGCAAGGGATTCTCGATATCGTCAACGAAAATATGCACGGCGCGCTGCGTCTGGTCTCGGTACAACGTGGCTACGATCCGCGTCGTTTTGCCCTCGTCGCCTTCGGCGGTGCTGGTCCCCTGCATGCGAACGCCGTAGCAAACCTGATCGGTTCTTTCCCCGTCATCATCCCACCCGCTCCGGGCATTTTATGCGCCACCGGCGACATTTGCTGCGACTACCGCGAGGAATTCGCCCGGACGGTCATTCGCACGCTCGATCAGCTTTCCCCGAGCGAGATCATCGCCATATTCCAGGATCTGGGTGCGGAAGCGGCCGGTTGGCTCGAGCGGGAAGGCATCCCACGCACACAGCAGCAGATCTTCTACAATGCGGATATGCGCTACTTTCGTCAGGGGTACGAATTGCCGATCACGGTCACGCTCGAGGAACTCCAGACCCACGGCACAGGGATTTTGGTGGAGCGTTTCCACGCGCTCCATGAACAGTTGTACCGCTTTCGGCTGGACGTGGACTGCGAGATTGTCAACCTGCGGGCCGTTGCTTTAGGCAAGGGCGTCTCACTCACCCTGCCGCAGGGGGAGCTGGATGGCCCTTCGCCTGCACATGCGCTGAGCGACGAGCATCGCATCTATTTCGACGGCAGGTTTCTCACCACCCCCATCTACGAGCGAGCCAAGCTGCGACCCGGGAACCGCATGGCCGGTCCGGCTATCGTGACGGAGATGGATTCGACGACTGTTATTTTGCCTGGTTTCATCGGCGAGGTAGATCGGTACTTCAACATCCTCATCAAACCGGCGTCATCACGCGCATAAAGGGAGGCTGCCGTGCGCGACGTGAAAATTGCCCACATCCCCCCGCTCAAGGTCGATCCTGTCACCCTCGACATCATCGAAAGCGCACTCAAAAATTACCGCTACGAAATGGATGCGGTCTTGTACCGCACTGCCATGTCGCCGGTGATCCGTGAACAGCACGATGAATTCCCCATGATTTGCGATCCCAACGGCCGCATGGTGGTCGGCCAGTTCGGGTCGTACATCCGCGAAATGATGGAGCGCTTCGACCGCCCGGTCTATCCCGGGGATGTCATCCTGCTGAACGACCCCTACCTGTGCGGCGGCGCCATCTCGCATATCAACGACTTCCTGGTGCTGGTGCCGGTATTCGACCAAGACGAGCTGATCGGCTGGTGTTCGATGTTCGGCCACCAAATGGACGTCGGCGGTCCTCTCCCCGGCTCCTTTCCCACCAACGCCACCTCGATCTTCGGTGAAGGACTCCGCATTCCGCCGGTCAAACTGTTCGAGAAAGGGGTCCTCAACGAGGACGTTCTGAACCTCATCCTGAACAACGTCCGCATCCCCATCATGAACCGCTCGGATCTGATGGGCATCGTCGCCGGCTGTAAGACCGCCGAACAACGGGTGTTAGAACTGTGCCAGCGCTTCGGACGCGACACCTACCTTGCCGCCTGTCAAGCGTTGCTCGACCGCACCCACCGGGCGATGAAGACGCTGATCCAGCAGAATATCCCCACGGAGCCGCAGTCGTTCGAAGACTACGTGGATGACGACGGCCTCGGCAACGGCCCGTTCAAGATGAAACTCACCATCTGGCGCGAAGGGGAGAAGGCAATCTTCGACTGGACTGGCACCGCTCCCCAGGCGATGGGGCCGATCAATTTCTACCTCAACGAAGGCATGTTCAAGATGTTCATCGGCGTATACCTCATCATGGTGTACGACCCACAGATCCTTTTTAACGACGGCTTCTACGACCTCATCGAGGTACGCATTCCAGACGGCTCTCTCCTCCACCCCCGGTTTCCTGCCGCCCTTGGATGCCGGACGCACGCCCTCGCCAGGCTGTTCGACGTCATGAGTGGGTGCCTGGGGCAGAAAAACCCCGAGCTCACCACTGCTGCAGGGTACGGCACGAGCCCGCATCTGTTGTACAGCGGGACAGACCAGAACGGCCAGTTTTTCTTCATCATGGAAATCAGCTACGGGGGCATCCCTGGCCGCCCCATCGGGGATGGCATGGACGGACACTCGTGGTGGCCGCTGTTTACCAACATCCCGACAGAGTATCTGGAGAGTTACTGTCCGCTCCGCGTCGATCGCTACGCCTCGCTTATCGATTCTGGCGGTGCAGGGTTCCACCGTGGCGGGAACGGTATCGATAAGTGGTACACCTTTCTCGAACCCGGCGAGATCGCTATTCACGATGACCGCTGGCTGACCCCGCCGTGGGGAATTCTCGGCGGCAAGCCCGGGATGCGCTCTCAGAAAATCCTCGTTCGTGCGGACGGGACCCGTACCGTGCTGCCGTCCAAATGCGACCAGATCCGGGTCGCACCGGGCGACCAACTCATCTTCCGCACGGCTGGTGGGGGAGGCTGGGGCGACCCGCTCCAACGCGACCCGGAGAAGGTCCGCCTCGACGTGCTGCGCGAGCTGGTCTCGCTGGACAAAGCCCGGCGCGATTACGGCGTGGTGATCGATCCGCAGACCATGCAGGTCGACGAACCGGCGACGCGGGCGCTGCGCCAACAGCTGGCTGAGGCACGGGGTCCCATCAAAACTTTTGACTTCGGTCCCCCGCTGACAGAACTGCTGGCGCGGTGCAAAGAGGAGACCGGCCTCGAGCCGCCGACCCCTCCCAAACTCCCTCCCCACTGGGCAGCGGATAGGGCCAAGCGCGAGGCCGCCTAGCACCTGCGCGTCGGAGCCAGTCGCTATGCCGAAGGCTCTCTGCGTGCTTCCGCTCCTCCTCTGCCACCTCGCCTGTTCGTGGCAGGAACATTCCTCGCAGATGGGCCACCAGCACATTGCCGCCGCGATACGCGAGTTGCTCAATCGCGCGTACGCAGGGATCGACTATTCGACCTACCGCGACGGTCTCACACGGGTCGAAGCAGTTGTTGCCGACCATCTCCCCAATACCCCCCATCATCTGCGCAACCAGGTTGTGTCTATGCTCGCCTACCTGCGCACGGCTGAAGAGATCCTGCGCTGGCAGGCAAGACTCGACGCCGAGCACGCCGATCACACCGTCACACGCTGGATTGACCGTTACCCTTTTCTGCAGATGGCAGTCGGCGCACGGGCGGAAGCACCGCAGCTATTTGACGCGCAAACAGCAGTCGCACTGTTATGGGACAAAACCGACGAGGTGCTACGAGGATTGCAACTGAAAAGCGGATCGCTGTAATGTCTCCACAACCGAGCGAGCGTGCCAGCAAGGAGGGACAAGATGGGCAAACTGCAGGATAAGATTGCCCTCGTCACTGGTTCGAGCAGCGGTATCGGGAAAGCCGTCGCGCTCGCCTTCGCCCGCGAGGGCGCACACCTCGTGCTGAACTATCCGAGCGCAGCGCAGGCGCACGCTGCCACAACCGTACAGGAGGAGATCGCGGAGCTCGGTCGTCGTGCGATTGCCGTGCAAGCCGACGTCGCGCGGGAGGAGCAGGTGCAGCATCTGGTCGACGAGACGATGCGGACCTACGGTCGTATCGATATCCTCGTCAACAATGCCGGTATCGTCACGGTGTCTCCGGTCGAGCAGATGCCGGTCTCGATGTGGGACGAAATGCTGGCCGTGCATCTGCGCGGGACCTTCCTCTGTACTCGACTGGTGCTCCCGATTATGTATCGACAGAATTACGGCAAGATCATCAACACTGCCTCGCAGCTCGCGTACAAAGGCGCAGCGGGGCTGAGCCACTACTGTGCTGCCAAAGCCGCCATGATCGCCTTCACCCGTTGTCTCTCCCTCGAGATCGGCACCCGGAACATCAATGCCAACTGCGTGGCGCCGGGAGCGACCGTGACTCCCTTGCTCAGCAACCTCAGCGAAGAAGCGCTCGCCACCATCCGCGCCAGCATCCCGAAAGGCCGTCTCGCAACGGTAGAAGATATCGTACCGGCCTACGTTTTTCTCGCCTCCGACGAATCCCGACATTTCGTCGGTCAGTGCCTCAGCCCCAACGGCGGAGACGTCATGCTGTGAGCAGGGAGACAGCTCACCGTCCTACTTGCGAGCGGGTCCCCGCGGCGTCGGCGGCAGTAAGGCATCGGCTTCGGCCTTGATCCGCAGGGCCAGGTCGCGCCGTCCGGCAGCCAAATACTTGCGGATTGCCATATCGAACGCCCGTCTCGCTTCTTCATGCTGCCCCTGGTGGAAGTAGGCAATCCCCAGACCGGCATACGCCTCAGCTTTGTCAGGATTCTCTGCCAGAACGGCCTGAAACGCCGGCACGGCAAGCGCAAACTGTTGCTGCGTGTTGTACCCTTGTGCGAGACGCAGCTGCGCGGCGAGGTTCTTGGGGTCGGCCTGTACGGCGGCGTGATACTCCTGGACTGCCTCGGCAACGCGCCCGGCCTCTTCGTATGTTTGTCCAAGCTCGAGATGGGGCGTGCTCGACCCGGGATCGACACTGACCGCCTGCTGGAGTTCATGGAGCGCTTCATCGAAGCGCTGCTGCCGCCGCGCCGCCACCCCGCGGTTGAGATGGAAGGCTGCCAACGCCTGGCGCGCACCGGCATGGCGCGGATCCACCTGCAGCGCGGCGCGAAACTCGCGGGCAGCCCCCTCGCTATTCCCCAGCTTATTTGACAGCATGCCGATCCGATAATGCGCCTCGGCGGCGTTGGCCGGGTCCTCCTCGATCGCCCGTCGATACGCAGCGATCGCCGGACCATAGAGGGTGCGCATCTCCAACTCCTGCCCTTTGGCCATGAAGTCCTCGGCCACGGCCCAGGGACGCCAGAGCAGACAACACATGAGCACAAATACAACACGCCACAGCAGACGCTTTCCCATGCGTTGTATCGTACAGCTTCTGGTGAACAGACACTACCCCTCCAGGCCCCCCCTGAGAGCAAGTCCTGCACTCCCGCACGCACAGTCTCGCTGCTCATTTTTCCTCCGGTTCCAACGCAGGAACGAGTGGAGAGGAAGGCACACACACCTTGTTTCACGGGCGTGACCTCGG